>CALUUL010000016.1 GCA_944323945.1 Candidatus Gastranaerophilales bacterium | reverse complement strand
GGTGAAAAAGATTTTAATCCGATATCAGCTAAATTTCCATCATCATCAACTTTCATCTTGGCATTCACTATCTTTTTAAAATTTTGAGATAAAGGAACAATAGGAGTACCATTAACAACTCTAATAGCATCCTTGTGCTCGTGACCGTCAAAGACTAAATCCACCTCTGATTCTCGAACTAATGTATCAGCAAAGTTAACACCGGTATGGCACATTAATATAACATGCCCTTTCGGATTTTGCTTTTTAAATTCTGAAATCCGACCCTTACAATACTCTAATGTTTTTTCATAATCTTCCTTTGTAACGTATCTTTGCGGTTTTGGAATAGCATCAATTAAACTTACACCATCTAATTTTTTTTGATACGCAGGCATATTAACAGGACTTATACCTAAAAATAAAAATTTATGTTTTAATTCCAGATTTTTATCATCTTCAACTGCAACTATTTTTTCATTAATGATTTTATTACCACTTATACTTTTCTGAAAACCGTCTGAAGAAGATATATCTAAATTTGAAAATAAAACTTCAGCATCTAAATTTGCGAAAACATCATCTAAAAGTTTAACCCCACCGTCAAATTCATGATTTCCAGGCGTAAATAAAGTCATTGTATTTGATGCAATACCTTTAATTTGTCTGATAAATTCGTTTAAAACATCCAACTGAAATCTAGCAACTTCTTTACTTGGATTCGTCAAATAGCCTTTCCTTGAACCATCCATAAACCAGTCACCACAAACAGAAATAACATTTGCTGTCCCTTTTTCATTCGTTTTCAGGAATATATCGTTTTTTCGACTCCTCATCTCTTCTAAAGCTTGATTAGCTAAAGATAACTCGCCATGAGTATCAGAAAATGCATTTATATTAAGCATAGCACCTTTAAAAGAATTATTCCTATAGAAATTTTTATGTATTGGCAAAATTTTCATAATATGATAATACTTCTAAAAAATAATTTTTATTTTAAAAATATAAAATATTAATTTTCATTAAGAATTTAAAAAAAACTTATAACCTATTAAAACAACAAAACATCAATAATGTGTAATAACATAAATTTGTGTTAAAATAGCTTTTGGAGAAAAATTAGTATGAAATTGTGTGTTATAGGAACAGGGTACGTTGGATTAGTAGCAGGAACTTGCCTGGCAGATATGGGTAATACTGTTATTTGTATAGACAATAATGAAGAAAAGATAGAAAAGCTACAAAAAGGGATAGTTCCTATATATGAACCAGGTTTAGAAGAATTAATAAAAAATAATGTAAAAGAAAACCGTTTATCATTTTCTACAAATCTTGAAAAAGCAGTAAGAGAATCAAAAGTATGTTTCATTGCAGTTGCAACACCTCAAGATATTGATGGATCTTGCAACTTAGATGCCGTTATAAATGTGGCAAAAGACATAGCAAAGAATCTGAATGAATACAAAGTAATTGTTAATAAATCTACCGTTCCTGTAGGGACAGGAGAAAAACTAAGTAAAATAATAAAAGAAATTACAAATATTCCATTTGATGTTGTATCAAATCCTGAATTTTTAAAACAAGGTGCCGCAATAGATGATTTTTTATCACCGGATAGAGTAATTATTGGTTCAAATTCAGAAAAAGCGTCTAAAATAATGAATGACATTTATTCTCCATATTTTAAAACTTCAAATAGAATATTATTTATGGATGTCAAATCAGCTGAAATGACAAAATATGTTGCAAATGCTTTTTTAGCCACAAAAATTTCATTTATTAATGAAATGGCAAATATATGCGAAAAAGTCGGTGCAGATATAGAAAAAGTAAGAACCGGAATTACAACAGACAAAAGAATTGGCGATAAATTTCTATTTCCAGGAATTGGTTATGGAGGAAGTTGCTTTCCAAAAGATGTAAGTGCTTTAATATCTGTAGCAAAAGAACAACAAACCGGATATAATATTCTCGAAGCAGTAAGAACAACAAATATAAATCAACGAAAATTATTCGTGGACAAAATTTTAGAATACTATAATAACAATATCGAAAATAAAACATTTGCTATTTGGGGACTTTCTTTTAAACCAAGAACAAATGATATGAGAGAAGCTCCATCAATCGATATAATAAATTCACTATTAAATCATGGTGCCAAAATAAAAGCCTATGATCCTCAAGCAATAGAAAATGCAAAACAAATATGGAAAGATAAAATTGAATATGCAAAATCAGCATATGAGGCAATAAATGAAGCAGATGCATTACTACTTTTAACAGAATGGAATGAATTTCGAAAACCCGATATGGAAAAATTAAAAAATAATCTTAAAGACTCAATAATATTTGATGGAAGAAACCAATACAACAGAGAGAAATTAGCAGTCTATAAATTAAAATATATAAATATTGGAAATTCATAAAACAAATATATTAATTTTTGTAAACACAAATTTTTTAAGGCGAATTATATACTCCCATATGATAAATTTGATTTTTATAATAAAGTAAACAAATAAAACATGTATTTTTTTGTTATAATCAAGACTCCTAGATAGCAAATTTTATTTTTTTGCGATTTAGAGCAGATGTACGAGAGTATGGATGGATAATATGAAAATTAATTCTATTACAACAACTACGGGATATCTGAAAGGTAGGGCCACCGAGCGCTCCTTAAGTCACGGAAAAGAGTGTGCAAAAGAGCGACATAACTTAAGACAAAATAATAATGACAATATAAACACGACCATCAAGAGTAATTCTGATGGTCGTGCGAGTTTTAAGGGCGGTGTACCAATTCTTCATAGAGCAGCTAATTTTGCATCAGATAACCCATTAGTAGCCGAAGCATTATTTGCAATACTTATTACTTGTGGACTAAGACCATTAACAATTATGACGACTGCAAAAACAGAAGAGGACAAAGAAAAATGTTCTTATCAGGCAGCAAAATCCGTTTCAACAGGACTTGTAGGCCTTGCCACCTCAGTTTTAGTCGGGATACCGATTGCAGCAGCCGCAAAAGCAGCTCAAAAACGAGGTGCATTTAACATGCCTGAAGATATGAAGAAAAAATCGATGGAGATTGTTAAACAAGGTGCAGAAAATCTAACAAAACTAGCAGAAAAATATACAAGTGAAGGGAAAAATTCAGAACTAGTTGAACAAATAAAAGGCTTAACAGCTCCAATAGCAGAAAAAGGTTTAATAAATTTAGGTATATTTAAAAAAGCTGGAAAAGGTGCAGAGAAAATATTCAAAGAGAAAATAGACACTGTAGCACCTGAAATATCAGAATCAGTTAAAAATGCAATTAATGAACAAAAAACAATAGATAATTTTGCAAGAACTGGTAAAAATGTTATTGATAAATTATTCCAACCAATATTTATGCCAATCAGAGCAACAATAACAGTAGCATTAGTTCCAACAATACTTTCAGCACTTGGGCTAAAGAAATCAGGTGGAAAAAAGAAAGAAGAAAAAATAACCCCATATGATTATTTAAGCTACAACGTGTTCAAAACAAGTGATGACAAAAAACTTTTTCAAGCATTCTCGGGGGTAGCCAATTATGAGAATAAATAGTATAAACAACACATACCAAAATATTAATAGAGGCAATAACACACATAAAAATAAACAAGTTCAATCATTCAAAGGTGTTCCAAGTGCAATAACAGAACCACTATCGAATTTCTATGAAAAAGTTGCTTCTAAAGGCGGGTTCCAAAAATTTATATCAAAATTTAGTAAAACAAACTCCTTTACACACTTAATGGTTGCAGATAGTTGTTTCTTATCTGGATTTTACATGATAAATACATTAAGAAACAAAAAAATAAAAAAAGAACAAAAACCTCAAATGTTAATAAATGATGCTTTAACCTTAGGAGTATCAACAGCAGGAGCATATTTACTTGATGATAAAGTTACAAAAGTTGTAGATAAAATTTCAAACAGCTATTTTATTAAAAATCAAGACTTCTATATAAATAAAGCAAAAGAATCAGCAAAAAATTTAGCTCAAAAAACAGGAATTATGGATGATATTTTCAATGCTGCAAAAGATGCTTCTGATGAGGGAATTGGTGCTGTTACAAAAAAAATAGGAGAACAATTAAGTGGAATTGTTGCAAATGGAAATAAAACAAAAGCCTTCCAAATTTCCGCAGAAAAACTACAAGAAGTTAAAGAAGGTGTATCTAATGCAATAAAATCTAATAAAGGTAATATGGAAGGTGCAAAGAAAGCCGCAGCCGGTCTAATTGATGATGTATATGATAAATTAGCTGGAAAAGCTGAAGCAGATAAAATAATTCCTGGTATAAACAAAATTAAAACTCTTGTAATATTCGGTATTATTTACAGATACTTAGGTCCTGTTGTTGTAACTCCAATTGCAAATAAACTAAGTTCTAAATTCTTTTCAAACAAGAAAGACAATGAAACTAAAAAAGCTTAAATAAATAATATACATATATTAAATAAAAGAATCTGATAAAACAGATTCTTTTATTTTTGTTGACATTTCTTGATTCTACATTAAATAAAAATCAAGGTAAGAATAACTGCATATTAAATCTAAATCTATGGTTATTATTCCTAAAAAAACAAGACCATTTCACAAAACTTTACATTTTATTTTTATAGTTAAAGTTAAATTTAAAGTCGGTCGATATACAGAAATAGGATAACAAATAACAATGGAGAAAGAAGATGGGCTTAGCAGCTTCTCAAGCAAGATTTCTAGGTATTACAGCAAGAAAATCAAATATAGAATATGAAGGTCAACAAGTAAACCAACAACGTACAGCCTTAGCTGAAGAAGTTAACGCTTTATATAGCAAGTTACTTTCACTAAAAGTACCTGTTGCACCTGATACAACAGAATTTTATGAATCTAACTATAGTTTTAGCATATCAGATAAAACAAACAACCAAGATGGCGAATATATTGTTAAAAACTATTATGAAAATGATGATGGTTCATATTATATGGATGTTGAACGTACATATGATAAGAATATGGCTGAGCAAAGTGACCTATCAAATCAATGGAAAATTGTATCATCTGAAGACGGAAGTTATAGTTTAGTTAATATAAAAGATGAAACAACCTACGCATTAAGTTTATCAAGTGATCCAAGTGAGATAAAAAGTTTAATAGATTCAACGGCAGGTATTCAACCACTACCTGAAGGAACACAAAACTTATACACTTACAAAGATAGTGATGGAAAAACACACTATATTCCAGATGTACAAGTTACAGGATATGATCCAGCTGCTGAGGAAAATTCAATTTATTCTTATATGAAAGTGAATAAATCAGTAACAGAAACAACAACATTCGATAATGTACAAATAACCTTTGATGGAAACAACAGAATGAGTTCAATTACAATACCAGGAGTAGTTTCTGGTCTGGATGTTGATACAACAAGAACATATGATTCAGAAGGTTATGATGCAGCATTAAGAGATTACACAATGAGCAAAGATGAATATGACAAAATGGTTGCTGACTTAAATGCACAAACAGAATCTTTGCAACAAGAAGATAAAGTTCTGGAATTGAGATTAAATCAAATCGATACGGAACAAAATGAATTACAAACAGAATTGGAAGCTGTAAAAGCAGTATTAGACAAAAACATCGAAAATACATTCAATACTTTCTCTTAGAAAATATTGAATTGAATAGAAGCAGAAAGCAAACACAAATAAACACATTAAGGAATGTAGAAAATGAGTTACAAAAATGATAGTTACTTGGTTATATCAAATAAATATGGTTCTTTAAGCGGCGACGCAAAAGCAATGTTATTTGAAACTTATGACCTTTTAAGAGACATAACTGTCAGTGGTAGTGCATCTGATGGTGCTGGCTTTGGTACCGCAGGTAGTTTCCTTTGGAAGATAGCAAGTATGATTGCACCAAGTTCTTTTATGTCAACAATGGGTGGTGGTACTGCTATTAATATACCTGGAACTTCCTATTGGTCTCCATCAAACTCAACTATTGGAACTAATTCATCATTTGGGATTGGATCTTTATCTCAATATTCAGGATTTACAGGTGGTGCAAGTTCTATAGTTCAAGGGTTTGGGACTTCTGGTGAAGTTGGCTACTTAACTGGTGGAGCTTCTTCTTTAACTTCTGTTTCTGAAATAGCAAATTCAGCAGGCGTTAATGCACTTGGTTATACTGCCGGTTTAGCTTCCGGATTTGGATTCGGTGATAGTTTCTTATTACCTGCTGCTGGTGTTGTTTCAGGATTTGGAGGTATTTTACAAGCAATGTCTCCATATTTAGGAGAATTTGGACTTGGTACAACTTTAATTGGTAACTTATTACAAGGTACGGCAAGTGCACCATTAGCGGCTTATCAAAAAGTTACAAGTAGTATTTTAAGTAATGCTGATACTATATTACAAAATAAAGTAAAGAACATAGAAACTGTTTGTAAAATGTTAGATGCTCAAAATGATGTAGTTAAGAAAATGCTAAAAGATGACATCGAAGGTATGAGCGATAAAATTCAAAATATGTAAAATTCTCACTTCCCTTATACTAAAAAAAGAACCCTCTTTAGAAGGTTCTTTTTAATATTCAGAATTCAATTTTGATTTGCCAATTTTAATTAATATAAAATCCCCACAATCTTTAACAGAAGCATTTGCAGGATATATTTTCATATCTTTTGATAATTCTGCTATATTATTAATAAAATTTAAATAATCTTCTTGTGTATTAATATTCAATTCGTCCTTATATACATTAACTCCAAATCCTTGCTCCTTCATAAAAGCATATGGACGATTAACAAACAATTCGGCTGGAATCGAATCATATCTATCCCAATTAAAAATACTTACATTAATTTCAGGAGCTTCCAAATAATATTCTCTATTTAATTTCGGATTATCTTTAACTCCAATTATAAGGAGAGGTTTATCGCCTAATCTTTTTACTTCTTTATTTAATGAATATGCAAACATCCTATCATCCAAAAACTTAAGATGTTCCATATAAAATATTCTATTCATTTCGTGAGATAAAGCTAATATAATATAGCATATTATTAAAATATATATTTTTTCCAATAATATTTTTTTTCTGCATAAATTGTATAACAGAACAAATGATATAGAACAAAACATACTATATGGAGAATATACTCTATAATAGAATTCATAATTACCTGTTGATAAGAAAGGTAATAATGGCATGAAAAAAAAGCCCATTCCTAATAAAAGTAATTTCTTATCTAGTTTTATAGAATAAAATATAATAATTATAAAAAATATAATACAAGATACTACAACAATTTGAGATGCAGCATCATATTTGCAAGTTTCTATAAAATTATTTATGAACTTGGATATAACATCTTCAACTGAAATTAAAAAAAACTTCAAAGATGAAAAATCATATTTCAACAATTCATATATTCTCTCTTCATTATGATAACCTGAAATCTTTCTTATGGAAAATATAAAACACCAATTTATAAATAGACTTGAAATAAATAAAGAAAAAGATGAATATAAATCTTTCCAAATGCTTTCCCTATATTTATTTAATATTATTTTGAACATAGAGACTGCCAAAACTGCCATTATAAAATATATAAATCCTGTCTCATAAAACGAAATACTCAATATCAATAGCAAAATGATGGTAATATACTTTCTACAAATATTATTTATTTTGTTACTATAAAATAAATAAATAGACATAACACTAAGTAAAACAGATAAAGCATATTCTAAATTTGTATCCATAAAACAAAAAATGAAACCTGTATATGGAAAAGCCAACATTATACATGAATATATTATTTTTGCTTTTTCATTAAAAACTTGTGGAAAATAATCTTCAAATAATTTTACATAAAAATTTATAGCAAACATATAAACAAGAACAAAAAGAAACTCTCTTACAAAGGGGATATACTCATATGCCATAAATAATTTTCTTGTAAAAAACAAACCTAATCTATTTACACCAAGTAGAACATAAAAGTTAGACCAAGTTCCAAGAATTTCATCATCTATTCCCATAGAAGAATGAGTTAATGCAAAACCATAACATAGTAGTGCTGTTAATATAAAGAAAAACCAATAATGAAAACTATTTTTTAACAGTTTCTCTATCATTAAAATCCTCACAATTATAGATAAATATTATCAAACTACAAAAATTAAATCAAATAGTTAAAGACATTTTCTAATTTCCCTGTTTCAAATGCAATATTAGCATCTTCTTCCGTCATTGGACCATCACTTCTTAGAATTTCTGCTGCTTCATTACATTTTTCTACAAGTTGTACATTATCAATATGCTTCATCTTTAAAGCATTAGAAAAAGCTTTAGGAACATTTAATCCATATCCTTTTGAAAGCTGTGAAAAATAAAATTTCTCATATTCAGTAGGAATACGAACTGTCCAATTATTTTTATCTGCTTTCCCTGATATATTGATTCGTTCTGACATACCAAAAATATCAGGCAAGGTGAAAAACTGTTTAGCAGATGTAAATATTTCTGCAAATTTAGCTGTTCTAAAATCTTCTTCTTGCTTTTGTTCTTCTGTTTGTTCTTTATACTTTTGTAGCGAATATTTTAAATTAGACTCATTTATATTATAATCTCTATGCATTCCTTCAAGGTGAAGTTTTCTTTTATCTGAATCTTTTGATAAATTAACAAGAGAATCATTATCATGGCATCCAACACCTACATAAAACTTTCCATTTTTGTAACCCTTTTCCAAAAACTTTGCAGGAGTCTCATCATACTCCGCATAAGCAGTGGTATATAAATGAGGGTATTTGTTAATAGTCATTTTCCTACTCTTTCCTGCTGAAATTCCAACAAGTTCAAGCATTATATTATCAGGATTATTTTCATCAAATTTATCACCTAAAGCATTTTTTGCTGCAGCTTTCATTATATTAAAAATAGTAAAATTAATTTCCGGTAACTTAACTTCTTCGTAAATACCATTAACAGTTTGATATATAAATGGTGTAACAAATTGCCAAGCTGCATCCATTCTTATTCCGTCATATCTTTTGAAAAAAGTTATATATTTATCATACAAAAATTTCCCAACTTCACCTAAATTGGATAAATCACAATCATCACTACATTCGCCCAACTTCGTATAATCTAATGCTGGAAGTCCCCAGATTTGAATTCCATTTGTTTCCTTACAACCAGGATCTGGTCCGCCATAATATAGATTTTCTCTGAAACAATCTATATTAGACCACATTTCACTTTGCGAAAAACCAATCAAACAATCTCCATAAATTTTGATATCATCAGAATTTAGCAATTTTTTACTATCTTTTTGTTGTTTTGAAGCAATAAATTGTTTAAAATTTTCAAAATCAATATAATCCTTATACTGCTTATTTAATTCGGAAATTCTCTCTTTACGAACTTGCTCCGGCACATTTGAACTATACAATAACTTATCTTTTTCATTCCACTTAGATATATCAGGAGTTGAATAATACATTTTAAGAACTTCAAAAAGAGCTTCCTTCTCTAACCAAGACACATTTTCTTTTTTAAAATTTATAAATTCTTTATTCAAATTTACTGCATCAGCTTTTTTAGAAGCAAGTGCTTCTTTATAATTTTTATAAGCTTTTTTTAAAAGTTTTTGTTGGATTCCATCTGCTTTACCATTACCAAGGACATATTCATAATCAGCTTTATATTCTCTATCTATTTTGTTTTTAGGATAATCTTCATCAACTTCTCTAATATCTGAATCAGAAAGAATTTGTGCATAATCACATTGAGTAAGTTTTCTCAAATCAATAATATGCTCACCAAATGCATAATTAGTACCTGAATATGGCGAAGCATTATTATGTGTAATTTTACCTTGTGGCTGAAGTTGAATTGATGTTATTCCTGTCATTGATTTTAAGAAAGATATAAAGCTTTTCATAGAACTTGAAAATGTAGTACCAATAGCAGTATTATATCCTTTTTCTGAAGGCATATTAAAATCAAAAATTATTGCCGTCGTATCCTCTATATTTAAAGCATCTTTTGCATCTTTTAACAATCTTGAATATGATTCTTTTTCTTCTGTAGTAAATGCCCTTCCAAAATTTTGAGTTTGTATTACTGGATTTATACGCATAAATTCCCTCTTACTGATTTCAATAATGTAAAAATACTAAACAAATAATTTGTTATTTTTATAGAAATTATTTACAATTTAAAAATATATTTAAGTTTTAAAATAACGGTCTTTAATATGAAAAAAATTATACGATTAATCATTTATTTAATTTGTTTTATTGGAATAATCATATCAATAATTGATAATGATAATGTCTTAGATAATGCAATTAAGGTAAACTCAAATAAAAAATTAACAGAGAAAGATTATGTAAATATGTACTGCCCAGGAATAAAAGAATACGTCTTAGCAGATAAAACAAGAGTTGATTGCCTAACTGATGAATATGCTATTGAATTTGATTATGCAAAGAAATGGGCAGAAAGCATAGGGCAATCCTTGTATTATTCTAAAAAGACAGGAAAAAAACCTGCCGTTGCAATTATTACAGATGGAGAAAAAGATCTAAAATACATACAAAGAATTAAAGATACAGATGAAAAAATTAAAATATTTGAAATTCCAGCAAATATCGTAAAAAATAACAAAGAATAAAAAAGAGGATGAAAATTCATCCTCTTTAAATTCTTTATATTAAAAATTTTCCGTTTTCATAAATAAGTTCATCATCTGCATAAATTTGACCACCATTTTTCATATTTTTAATCAAATCCCAATGCAAACCTGAAACATTCTTACCACCTGTATCAGGGTATGAAGCACCAACTGCCATATGGATTGAACCACCTATTTTTTCATCAAATAAAATATTGCCGGTTACATCCTGAATCATATCATTAGTACCAATTGCTATTTCACCGATAAATCTTGAACCTTCATCCATATCAAGCATATTATTCAAAAAGTCCTCGCCTTTTTCGGCTTTTGCCTCAACAACTTTACCATTTTTCAAGGTTAAAAGAACTTTCTGTGCTTCATTTCCACGGTACAACTGAGGAAAATCAAAATAGATTTGACCACTAGCACTATCCTCAACAGGTGAAGTATATACTTCACCATCCGGGAAATTATACTCTCCAGCACAACTCTTCCATATTCTTCCTTTTAGATTAAATGTTATATCAGTTTTATCTCCAACAATTCTAATTTTTGATTTCTTATTGAGATAATCAACTATTTTTTCCTGTTTATCACCAATTTCAATCCATTTAGAGACAGGATCCTCTTCATGTAAATAACAAGATTTTATCAAAAATTCAGTATATTCTTCTAAAGACATCTTTGCTTCTTGAGCTAATGCATTAGTAGGGAAATCAGCAATAACCCAATTAAGTTCACCTGCTGCAGCACGTTTTAACATTTTTTCAGACAAATGCTTCATTACACTTGAACGTTTTGCAAGTTTTTTAGAATCTAATCTTGCCATATTTTTTAGATTTAATGGAGCACCAATAGATATAAGATTTTTTGCTTGTTCATACTCAATTTCGGTCATTGGATCAATATATTCAAGCTGTTCATCAGTTGCATTTTTAATATAGACCTCATTTAAACCTTCTACCCCCATTCTAACAACGGGATATGCTCCTTTTAAAAGAACTTGTTTGTAGATTTCTTTTACTAAAGGTTGCGAAAGGTATGAATCTGTTCTTATTATGGTAAGTTCACCCTTTTGAACTTTAACGGAATAATCAACAAGAACCTTCGCATATTTTTCCCATAATTTATTCATTGCTATACCTCGTCATTTGCAAGTGCATTTAAACGTCCTAAATAGATTCCTCTTTTTGATGTTTTTATAAATTCTGTAATTCTTAAAACATTTTTATCATTTGGATATTTTTCTTCTAATTCCTTAACAACATTTGTCAAAGTTGTTGTTCTTGCTTGAATATGTTTATATGCATCACGAATATGTTCTATCTCCTCTTTAGAGAAACCTCTTCTTTTTAAACCTACGACGTTTGGACCATGTAAAATAGCCGGAGCACTTGCAGCTTTAGCAAATGGAGGAATATCCATTCTAGCTGCAGAAAAACCTGAAATTATTACATATTCACCTATTCTGATATTTTGATGGAATACAGTCATACCTCCTAAAAAAGCACCTTTCCCAACATGTACATGACCACCTATTGTTGCTAAATTTGCAAATATTGCTTCATCTTCTACCACGCAATTATGAGCAACATGAGACGATGTCATTAACAAACATTTATCACCAACTTTTGTTACAGCACCATCTTCGCCGGCACCACGATTTATAGTTACATATTCTTTTATTATACAGTTTTTGCCGATTACTGCCTTTGTCTTTTGACCTTTATAGCTTAAATCTTGAGGAGCTGTACCCAAACTTGCAAATGGAGATATTAAAGTACCATCACCAATTTCACAGCACTCTAAATACGCATTTGCCATTATTTTAACATTTTCACCTAATACAACATCTTCACCTATTACTACATTAGGTCCGATTTCACAACTTGCAGGAATTACTGCATTATCTGCAATTATTGCGGTTTTATGAATAGCCATATTTCATCTCCTGACTTTTTATTTTTTATCTATTACTGAAAACATTAAATCTGCTTCAACAGCTATGTGTCCATCAACTGAACCTTTTGCATGAACTTTAACTAATGGTCCTTTTATTTTCACTACTTCTGTTTCTATATCAAATCTATCTCCGGGAACTACTTGTCTTCTGAATCTTACACCATCAACTCCTGCATACAAAAATAATTTGTTTCTGTACTGTGGCAATGGAGCTAATGCACCTGCTGACATTTGCGCCATTGCTTCAAGTTGCAATACTCCTGGCATTACTGGAACTCCGGGAAAATGACCACAGAAAAATTCTTCGTTTATTGTAAGATTTTTATAACCTTTACAATATTTACCCAATACACACTCTGTAACCCTGTCTACCAATATAAAAGGATATCTGTGCGGAATTAACTCCATTATTTGATTAATATCTAGAGTTATTACTTCATCATTCGCCAATACTTTCTCTTCTGCCATTATTCCTCCGTAATATACTTATCTTTTAAATCTTTTGCAACTATTGTATGAACAGTGTGTCCTGCTTCTTTTACTATTATCTCTGCTTTTGAGTTCAAAATATTAAAACCTGCTAAATAAAAATCTCCTATCAAATCAAGTATTTTATGTTTTATTGGTTCATATTCTGATTTTAACTCAGCAGTATAACCATCTTCAGTAAGACCTAATGTATTTTCTATACTTGCCCCTCTTGCGTAACCTGCTTTTTGAAGCATTTCAAGTTCATTTAAATAGCCAAATGTTCTTGCTTCAATAATTTCTGGTAACTTTTCCATATTTAAAGCTACCCACCTGTTTGACAAGTCTTTATGTCTAAAATTTACACTATAAGTAACATTAAGGTTTTCAGATGGTAATACAACCAAATGAGTTTTCCCATTTAAATAGCTCAATGGCTCTTTCACCATGTATTTTTTATTGTCAGGATTTTCAATCCCAGCATTATTGAATGCATCTACCCACTTTTTAGAACCACCATCTAAAATTGGTAACTCATAATGAGATAAATAAACATCTAATGAATCAATCTTACAAATTGCACACGCAGCCATAAAATGTTCTATCAACATAACTTTAATTTCATTATTACCTATCACAGTACAATGCTCAGTTGATACCACATTATCTATATTTGCGTCTATGCTTTTCCCATTAAAGTGAAAACGTAAACCTTTTTTATCAGAAGGACACACTCTTGCCTCTGATTCAACGCCTGTCATTAGGGCAACTGATTTTAAAATTACTTCTTTTTTTATTGTCGACATTAACTAATCCTTCAAAAGATGCTCATACTGTTTGAATTTATTAACCAAATCTTCTGCTTTTTTCATTGTTTTCATTTGTTTAATAAAATCTTTTCTTGGCATTGCCGGAGCACCAATAAGAATTTGTTTTTCCGGAAAACTTCTTGTTACACCTGCTTGTGCCATTATAATGGTGTCACTTCCGATTTCAATATGATCTGCCATACCTACTTGACCTGCTATTACAACACGATCACCGATTTTGCAGCTTCCCGCAATTCCGACTTGAGATACGATCATACATCCCTTGCCAATTTTACAGTTATGACCTATTTGAACTAAATTATCTATTTTAGTTTGTTCACCAATTACTGTATTTTCTATAGTTCCTTTATCTATACAAGTATTTGCTCCAATTTCTACATCATCACCTATAACCACCGAACCGACAGATGGTATTTTATAGATTTTTTGGTCTGTATTATCTTCTTTTACTTTACCTTCTTCTCTTGCATTTTCCACATTATTAGGATTTTCAGTTACAAAACTAAAACCATCTGCCGCTATACTTACACCGTGCTGTAAAATAACTCTATTACCTATAATTGCATTATCCCCAATATTACATCCTGCATGGAACAGACAATTTTCTCCTATTTGAACACTTCTGCCAACATATACATTAGCAAGAATTTTAGAGTTTTTACCAATTGATACATTTCTTGATATCACTACATTTGGACCTATTGAAACATTTTCACCGAGTTTGGCTGTCGGATGAACAGTTGCTGTAGGATGAATACCAGGAGTTGACTCTGGAGGCATATAAAATAAATGCAATAATTTCATCATTGCAAGACGTGGCCTTTCAGCTTCTATTGTTGAAATCAATTCAGATGTTACACCAATAGGAACCAGAGCTGCTTTTGCCTTTGTTTTTGATAAATTTTCAATTTCATCTTCATTCAATGCTAAAGCTAAAGTATTTTCATCTGCAAGTAAAGGCGGACCAAGTCTTGATATTTTAACATCTTCTACTTTCGTTAAGATACCACCAACAATTTGTGATATTTCTTCAAGTGAATATTCCGTCATTTTATCTATATCCCTCATTATAATCCCTTCTATTGTATATATATTTTAATACTCTGATTAAAAAAACACAAATAATTTGTTATTTACGCATTTTTTCGATAATCGAAGTTGTAGATTTTCCTTCTACAAAGGAAATAAATTCTATTCTACCACCCGAAGCCATTATTTCTTTTGCTTCAGGAAGTGTTTCTATTGTATAATCAGCCCCTTTCGTATGAACATCGGGCTTAATTTTCAATAGTAAATCAATTGGAGAATCTTCATCAAAAAGAACAACATAATCAACACTTCTTAAAGCACTTAGGACCTCTGCCCTATCATTCTCATTATTTATAGGACGGCTATCTCCCTTTATACTTTTTACTGATTTATCGGAATTTAATGCAACAATTAATACATCTCCAAAACTTTTAGCTTTTTCTAAATATCTTACATGACCCACATGTAAGATATCAAAACAACCATTTGTTGTAACTATAGTTTTATTTTCTTTTCTTAATTTTGATAATAATTCAGGTAATTCTGATTGTTTCACTAACATAAATCTTCTCCGTAAAAAATAGGGCAATATTAAACAATATCACCCCATATCTTTTTATTTAAACTATTTTTTATTTGTTTTTTGGTTCTGTTCGCCAAACTGCTGCATTGCAGGGTTGGACTTTGCTGATTCTTTTATTTTCTTTTGGATATTTACAGGATTGTATGATTCATCATAATATTCAATTTTAGCTTCTTTTCGCAATGCTTCAATTTTATTTTTCAAAATATCTACTTTATCTAAACTTTCCAAATAATTAATAATATCCTTTTTGCTTTGTTCAAAAGATAAAACACCTGCTTCACTTCTGTCTGTTACCATAATAATATGGAAACCATAAGGAGTTTGAACAACCTCACTTATTGTATTTGGAGCCATAGAAAATGCCTTATTTGCAAATGCTTCAACCATTTCTTCTTTCGCAAAAAAGCCTAAATCCCCACCACGGATAGCACTTGCTGTATCTTGTGAATTTTCTTTAGCAACTTTAGCAAAACTTGATGGAACCTTTTTTACTTTAGCTTGTATTGCTTCCGCTTTGTTCTTAAGCTCATTCATTTTTTCACTTAACTTAGCAGCTAACTCTTCTTCTGTAATATCTTTATTATCCTCTTTTATTTTTGCAGCAATTTGTTCAGGATTTGCTGCTATTAATATATGAGATGCTCTAACTCTTTTTGGATATTTAAATTTATCCAAATTTTCATCGTAGTACTTTTTTGCTTCACTTTCACCAACTGAAACCATTGCAATTGAATCTACAAATTTCTTTAACTTTATTTCTTCTTCTATATCTTTTTTAAACTTATCATAAGTTACACCATTCACTTTTAACACTTGTAAAAACTGATCTTTTGAACCAAATTTACCAATAATTTCTTTTTCTGCATTTTCAAGTTCTTCTTTAGAAACAGTAATTTTGTTTTTTTCCATTTCTTCATTTAAAAGTGCTTTTACGATTAGTTCTGATATAACTTTTTCTCTTATCATTAAAGCAAATACATTATCAGGATCTTCTTTAATATCTATTCCCATTTGAGAAAACATATTATTTGTTGTAACAGATTCATATGCTTTATCAAATTCGTTTTTCGTAATTACTGTATTATTAATTTTAATTAAATCATTATCATTCTTCTTCAAAGAACATCCTGTAAAGACGAACATTGTAAGAAGTGCAAATACCGCTACTTTTAATTTGTTCATAATATATTTTCTCCTTAGATTAACTAATCTTTATTATTTTGATTATAATCATATCCTATCTTTAGTATATGATAAAATAAATTAGACAATATGTTAAACAAATCTTCGAAATTAATATAATTACTGTTTAATAATAAGATGCTTTTCCCTTCCTTACAAGTATTTGGAGCAACAGTATACTTAATATATTTCGTAATATTTCTATCCGCTTTTGAAGAAATTATATTCCATTCACCCTTTGAAAAATTTGTATATATTCTAATTGTAGAATCTGTTTCTCTGATTAAAGTTATACCTGCTTTTGTAGCCAATAATCTTAATTGCACTAATTTTATTAAATTTTCGACAGGTTCTGACATTTTTGAAAATCGATCTTTCCATTCCGATTTTATTAATTCCAGTTCAGATTCGGATTTTACATCTGCAAGTCTTTTATATTCAATCATTTTCTGTTCTTTTGAGCCAACCCACTCATCAGGAATATATGCAGTTACATTTATATCAACTATAGCAGGTTTATTTTCAACAACTTTACCATCTTGTATTTTTAAAACAGCTTCTTCTAATAATTGACAATATGTATCAAAACCTACATTTACCATTTGACCGTGCTGTTTTGTACCCAATACATTTCCTACTCCTCGAATTTCAATATCCCTCATTGCTATTTGATATCCGCTTCCTAGGGTCGTAAATTCTTTGATATATTTTAAACGTTTAATTGCATCTTGAGTTAGTGTTTTTGATTGTTTATACAAACAATAACAGAATGCTTGTCTGTCTGTTCTTCCTACTCTTCCTCTTATTTGATATAACTGAGCCAAGCCAAATTTATCTGCATCTTGTATTATCATTGTATTTGCATTTGGTATATCCAACCCTGACTCAATAATTGTAGTACATAGAAGCACATCATATTCTTTATTCAAGAAATCCATCATTATTTGTTCAAGTTGATTTTTATCCATTTGACCATGGGCAACTGCCAAACGAATATTAGGCAACAATTTTTTCAAATTTTCGGCAAACTCATATATGCTTTCTACTCTATTATACAAATAGAAAACCTGACCTTCTCTTTCTATTTCATAATTTATTGCATTTTTTACTATTGATTCTTTATATTCACTAACAAAAGTTTTTACAGGCAATCGGTTTGTAGGCGGAGTATTAATTACGCTCATATCTTTTATACCAGATAAAGACATATATAAAGTTCTTGGTATAGGTGTCGCTGACATTGTAAGTATATCTATATTTTTCTTCATACGTTTTAACTTCTCTTTATGAGCAACACCAAATTTATGTTCTTCATCTATTACAAGCAGTCCTAAATCTTTAAATTGAATATCATCTTGAAGAAGTCTATGAGTTCCTACAACAACATCCACTTCACCTAAAATCAACTTTTTTATTACTTCTTTTTGCTCTTTTGCACTTTTGAATCTTGATAAAAGTTCAACTTTAACAGGATATGGTTTAAATCTTTCAGATATAGTCTGGTAATGTTGCATTGCTAATATTGTTGTAGGTACAACAATAGCAGCTTGTTTGGAAGACATTACTGCCTTAAAAATAGCTCTAATTGCAACTTCTGTTTTACCAAAACCAACATCGCCACATATTAGTCTATCCATTGGTTTATCTGATTCCATATCTTCTTTTGTCTGAGATATAGCTTTCATCTGATCAGGAGTTTCTGTATAACCAAAGGAATCTTCCATTTCATATTGCCAAACAGTATCAGGCTCAAAAGCAAAACCTTGAGATATTTTTCTCATTGCATATAAATTAATCAAATCTTGAGCGACATCTTCAACGGCCTTTTTAACCTTTGCTTTTGTGTTATTCCAATCGTTCCCGCCCATTTTCGATAATGACGGCAATACATTTCCTGAACCTCTATAGCGGCATAGCATATTTATTTGTTCTGCAGGAATATGAAGTTTATCACCATGTGCATATTCTAATGTTAAATAATCTTTTTCCTCATTATCGATTATTTGTTTAGATATTCCTTTAAAAATACCTATACCATGTACCATATGGACTATATAATCGCCTTCTTTTATATCATTAAGCGTTTCTATAAAATCAAGATTTTCTCTTCTGTAGTTAAAACGAGTTGCAGTTATATCTTTTGAACGCTTATTGAAAAATTCTTTATCTGTAATAACTATTAACTTACAGTCTTCTATAATACTGCCTGCTGATACAATATTGTCTGTAATATATACAGCATTTTTTTCTTCTATATTATAAGTATAAGGAATTTCATATTCAGTAAAAATCTCTTCTATTCTTTTCTTATAATCAGTTGCTGTAATTATCTTATAATTATATTTTAATTTTTCTCTAATAAACTTAGCTATATCTTCAAGACCGGATGCAAAATATGGAATTAATTCAGTTGTTAATTCGATATTAATATCAAACTCTTCCGAAATAAAGTTATCAAAATATACTTTCTGAAAAGTACTGACGGTCGTTAAAAATTCTTTAAGAGGAAGGTGATTTTTATTTTTTAAAGGCAGAGTGAGCTTAGTTTTTATATTTTCATCATATTGTTTATTAAGATTTTCATCTACTTGTTCGTATCTTGATTTAAACTGAGTATAATCATCAAAGACAAATATAAAATCACCGTCAGTCAATTGCGAAATAACTTTTAAATTATCATTAAAATAAGATTCATAATATTCAATACCTTCAAAATAATTTTCACATTTAATTTGTTCTAAAACTTCCACCTGATTTTCATCATTACAATCAATTATTTTTTCTATTTTCTTATATGACTCATTATTCAAAACAAACTTATATATTGGTTGAATATTAATCTCTTTTTGCTTTGAAATACTCCGTTGATTAGATGCATCAAAAATTCGTATATCAGTTACAGTATCACCCCATAGTTCGAGTCTATATGGATTTTCACTTAATGGATAAATATCAATTATATCGCCGCGAATACTAAATTCCCCGATATCAGCTACAAGCGTCTTTCTTTTATAGCCAATTTTTACAAGTTTTAAAGCTATTTCTTCTATATTAATATCATCATCTACTTTTATTTTTATATTATTAATTTTAAAAAAGTCTTTATCAGGAAATTTTTCAAATAATGCTTTTTGAGGAACTATAATAACATTGTTAGATTTTTCATTATTCAGTATATTTATTTGTTTTGCGTATTTATATAAATTTTTCGAATTTGAATCATAAATAGAACCATCTTGATATGGAAAAACAAGAGCGTCTATATTAAACAATTTTTTTAAATCATTACAATATTTAAGTGCAGTTTGTTCCGTTTCTACAACATAAACAAGTTTTTTATTATTCTTTAATAAAAAATCAGACAAAATAAAAAGCTTTGAACAATTAGTAATACCGCTCATTGCAAAGGAAACACGTTTTTTCAATAAAGCAGCTATTTCTTCAGAATATTTACATTTTAGTTTTTTAATATACTCTTGCATTCCACAATTTTAAAACTTAAAAAACAAATTATCAATTATTTATACGATTGTCTAAATAGTAAAAAAGATGTTTTAATACTAACAGATATACAATAGGGGTAATAATATGAAAAAGAAGTTTTTAATATTGTCAATAATCCTTACAATGACAACAGGTATTGCACTGGCTGATGGAATGGTATTTGATCCAACGGAATATCAAGCAACTACAACACAAAAAGGTGCTGTTCAATCTAATGCAAGTATAGAGAAAAAGACACAAGCATCTTCAACATACGCACAAGATGCCGTTTCCGGTCAAAATGCGAACTTTGACAAAGCTCTTTTTGAACTTGATAGCGCACAAGTTAATATAAGGAATGAACTTTTAGACTATAAAGCAAAATACCAAGAAGTTGATACACAATATAAATTAATAAAAGAACAAAGACGTGTATTAAATAATCAAATAAAAACAATTGAAAGAAGAATAAAAGAAATTGAACGTTCAAAAAGCCAAATAAGAAAAACAATGATATAATAAATTAAGACTCTTACAATAGTAAGAGTCTTAATTTTAGAGGAGTGTTATTGATGAATAAACAGGCAAAAATAATTGTATTTTCATGCCTGTATATGTTTGGAATTTACAGCTTCTTTTCTGAATATTTTTTACTGGTTTCAATTGGTATTTTTATCATTTTAGGCTATTTGTATAAATTTAAAAACTTAATTTCAACAAAATTATTCTGTACATATGCGTTTATATTTTTCTTAGGTTTTTTCAATGCATCATTTAATTTACATACAGAAGACGACCTTACATCATACGCAAATGAAAATGTTAATATAACAGCTAAAGTACTAACAATTCCAACAAACAACCAAGAATACAGAACAAAGTTTTATGCAAAAGTATTAACAATCTCAACAGAAGAGAAAACAACAAAAAATATTAAAGCAAAAACATTAGTAACAATAAATGATGAAACAAAAGATCTAAAAGAAATTAAAATCGGGGATAAAATAAAACTTGAAGGGAAATTAAAATTGCCAAATATTGCACAAAACCCTTCACAATTTGATTATGCAAAATATTTACAACAAAAGAAAACTTTTTCACTTCTTTACGTTAATAAAGATTGGGAAATTCAAAATAGAGCAAATGATTTTTTAGGGAAGTTAATACGAAAACTAAATGACACAAGAAATAATATTATACAAATCCACGGACAAAATATAAAATCTCCAATGTTAGAAATACTAGGCGGTATTATCTTTGGAGATGATGCTGTTAATCCTGATGAAAACATAAGAAAAAATTTCATAAATTCGGGTATTTTGCACATTCTATCTGCATCAGGAATGAACGTAACATTAATTTTAGGCATATGGTTTTTTCTTACAAAGAGTTTAAGATTCAATTACAAATTTTCAATAATTTCCGGAATTTTACTCATATTATTTTACACTTGTATGACAGGTTTTGGTGCACCAATCATAAGAGCAACAATAATGTTAACTCTAATTTTAATAGGTAAATTAATAGATAAAGAAACATCAACAATATCTTTATTATTTATGGTTGCCTTTTTGATGTTACTTACAAATCCTCTGACTATTTTCGATATTGGTTTTCAACTTTCTTTTATAACTACTTTTGCATTGATTATTACAGCCCCTTTATTAGCTTTTAGTTTTAAACATAAGTTTATTAATATTACATTAGGTGCTTGTTTAATACCATTTATTGCCCAGCTTTATGCAGCACCTCTACAAATGTATTATTTTAATACTTTTTCTGTATATGCTGTCCTTGCAAATATTGCTATAGTTCCTGTGTTGAGCATTGTTTCCTTTATCGGATTTATAAGTTCGATAATTGCAATGATACCTGCTGTAGCAAAACAAATTTGCTATTTTGCTGATTTAATTTTAAATCCAATCTTAATTTATATAGTAAAAGTGGCAGAGTTTTTCTCAACACTCCCTCATTCAATTATTTATGTAAAAAAGCCATTATTAATTCAGATTATCTTATATTTCACAATAGTTGTAAGTATTACATGTTTATTAAAATTCAAAATAAAATCAAAGAAAATAATTATTTCAATAACAACCTTATTAATTTTATTTGCATTAACCTTTATTACAATTCCAAATAAAAATGCGGAAATTATATTCTTTTCTTTGGGAAATGCCGATGCCATTCTATTAAAATCCCCCAATAATGAATATTTTCTTATTGATACAGGTAGAATGGGATATTTAAAAAGTTCTTCTCAAGCAAAGAACATAATAATAAAATATCTGAGAGATAAAGGAATAAAAGAAATAAATTCATTAATTCTTACTCATTTTGACTCTGACCACGCCGGTGGAACCATTGATATTCTAAAGAATATGAATGTACAAAATTTATATATAACGAAAATTTATGAAAATACAATTCTTTCAAATAATATAAAAGAATATCTAGATTCAAATAAAGTTAATTATAAATTAGCTGTAAATAATACTGAAATATATAATAAAGATAACTTTAGACTAACAATAATTGAACCTATTGGGAAATCAATAAAAAGTGAAAATCAAAAATCATTAATAGTTCACTGTAAATATAAAAACGAAAATCTCCTATTTATGGCAGATGGTGATATAAAAACATATGAGTCAATTCCTGATAGATATAAAAATAATATTTCTATAATAAAATCAGGACACCACGGTGCAAAAAATACGATTAATAATGAAATGATTAATAATTCAGATTTATTTATACTGTCAACAAGCGGGCGTTTTTATAGTCATCCACATCCTAAAACAATAAGGATTTTAGAAGAAAACAACAAGAAATATTTAAGAACAGACTACCATAATGCAATTAAATTGGTATTAAATAATAATAATTACAGAATTTATATGTATTCTCCCAAAACGCAAAAATTTATAGAGAAAAAGAATTAAAAATAGAAAGAAACTCCACTTTTATGTAAACAAATATTACATTTCAACGAATAAAAGTGACATAAAAACTAAAGTTCATTAAAAATATGTCGATGGTATGTATGTAACAAACAATTGGAGGAAAATAACAATGTCAAACATCAATCCATTAAAATTCGGAGTGACAGGTAACCAGTATTTTAAACAAGAAACAAAAGAAGATTTATCAAAACATACCGAAAAAGAAACCAAAACTCAACAAAACAATAAACAAGTTAATTCAAATGAAGTTTTCGGATTTTTAGCAGCACAAAATGCAGACTTAATACCAGTCAGAACACAAAAAACAGTAGAAGTTTCCAAATATGTAACTCCGGAACAAGAAGCAAGAATTGCAGACTTTATGAAAGGTTTTGAATCAGACTTTAATGAAGCATTCAACATTGCAGCAGAAGAATTTCCTGAAATTTCAGAGAAGGCAGCAGGTGATATAGCACTTGCATACATTAATGCTTCATATGCATAAATTCCCCAATCCTAATTATTGTTTGTTATATTTGCACAGACCGCCTTTTGCGGTCTTTATTTTTTATTATGCAAATAAAGTTAACTTTTTCTAATATTTTTCACTCAAATTTATGTATGATATAATATTTTCAAATGAATAAAAAGGAGGTTTTAACCGTGGGTTATAAAATATTAGACAAAATTGAATTGTGCCCAAACCAGTATGAATTAAAAATAGATGCACCATTTGTAACAAGAAATGCCCAAGCAGGTCAGTTCATAATTTTCAGAGTTGAAGAAAATGGCGAAAGAGTACCAATAACAATTGCGGATGTAGATAGAGAAAAAGGTATATTAACAGTTGTATTTATGGCAGTTGGATATTCCACAAAAAAACTTGCACAACTAGAAATTGGCGATGAAATTCTTGATGTTGTAGGACCATTAGGTAAACCCACGGACATAGAAAAATATGGTACAGTAGTTTGCGTAGCTGGTGGTTATGGTGCTGCTCCTTGTTATTTAATTTCTAAAGCATTTCATGATGCAGGAAATAAAGTTCACATGATAATGGGCGCAAGAAATAAAGATTTGTTATTCTGGCAAGATAAAATGGCAAAAGCTTGTGATGAACTGCATATTGCAACCGACGATGGTTCATTAGGGCACAAAGGATTTGTTACCGAAGTATTAGCAGATATTATGTCTAAAGAAAAAATAGACTATGTAATAGCGGTAGGTCCTATGCCGATGATGAGAGCAGTTGCAAATCTTACAAAAGAAAAAAATATAAAAACAGAAGCAAGCATGAATCCAATTATGATAGATGGAACAGGTATGTGTGGAGCTTGTAGAGTAACTGTTGGCGGAGAAGTTAAATTTGCTTGCATAGATGGACCTGACTTTGATGCACATAAAATAGATTTTGATGAAGTAATAAACAGAACAAAAATATATAAAGATGAAGAAAGAAGGAGAAGTGAAAACTGTAACCTTCTAAAAAAAGCAGATGCCGTTGCAAGATAAAGGAGAATAATAATGGCAAATAAAATACCAATATGTCCTTTGATGAGTGCAGGAAACGAAATTAATATTGTATGTGCACAAGAAAATTGTGCTTGGTATATGAAGAATTACAGAACTTGCTCAATGTACTTAATAGCACACAATGCGGTACTAGATATAAAAGAAAAGCAATCAAAAAATACTCCTCAATAGAGGAGTATTTTTTATAACATAACCTAAATATAAGCACTAACTAACTTTTTTACTTCATTAGCAGGAACAGCGAACCCTATACCAATATTTGATTTATTATTATCAGGATTAAATATTGATTGACTAATACCAATAACTTCCCCATTTGCATTTAATATAGGTCCCCCAGACGATCCCGGATTAATAGCAGCATCCGTTTGGATTTTATTTCTTTCATAATCAATTCTTGATACAATGCCTGTAGTTAAAGTACCATTAAATCCAAACGGATTACCAATCGCAAGAACTTTCTGCCCAACCTTAACCATAGAAGAATCACCAAGTTTAATAGTCGGCAAAGGTTTATTAGGTTTTATTCTTAATAAAGCCAAATCACCATTCGCACCATTAGAAGGAAGAATTTCAGCTTTGTACGTTTCACCTTTTGATGTTGTAACTTCTACATAAGAAGATTTAGCAACAACATGTGAACTGGTTAAAATTATTCCACTCTTATTAATAATACAGCCTGTACCGCTGGAAAGCCCATCAATCATCTGAGCTTCAACAAGAACAATAGCAGGATTTATTCTCTCATAAACCGTGACATTTATGAATTCTTCGCCTTTAAAATCATTATCTCTTGAATAAACGCAATCATTCAACATAACTCCACTCAAACAAGATATAATTATAAACATTGTTACAGATAAAAACTTCATATGTTTTGGCATAATGTAACACAACCTCTCTTACAAATATAATTAAACAATTATTTGATATAAACTACATTAGTAATTAAGCAGGCTGTTTTATCAATTAAAACATTTATTATAACTTCAAATTAAGTACAAAAGATTGTTATAAAAATTTATTTTGGAGTACAATTTAATTATGCTAAATACATTAATCAAATTAACAAATAATACGATTAGGACTATGGAGAATATAGTCGGTAGAGGGAATGTTTTATCTGATTATGAGGAACTTCTGACATATTCAACAGATTCTACAAACATAACAAATCCAAATGAAATAGCCGAAGTTGTTGTTTTTGTTGAAAATGTACAACAAGTAAGTAGAATAATAAAATATGCTTATTCAAAATCGAAACCTGTTATAGCAAGAGCAGCAGGAACAAATCTTTGCGGAGCTTGTTTACCGAAAAAAGGCGGAATAATAATAGATTTTGCAAAGATGAATAAGATTCTAGAAATCAGTAAAGACAATTTAATCTGCAAAGTAGAACCCGGAGTTGTTATTGAAGATTTACAAAAAGAAGTAGAAAAACTAGATCTTTTTTACCCGCCTGATCCATCTAATTTAAAAGTTTCAATGATCGGAGGGAGCATAGGTCTATCCTCTGGAGGACCTCATACTTTTAAGTACGGATCAACAAAGGATTTTGTTATAGATTTAGAAGTAGTACTTTCAGACGGGACAATAATGCATACAGGTTCATCTTGTTCAAAAGATGTAACCGGTTATAATATGACACAGTTATTTGTAGGTTCAGAAGGAACATTAGGTATAATAACCCAAGCAACCATAAGATTAATACCAAAACCGGAAGCAAAAAGAGTAATGTTAGCATATTTTGATACATTAGAAGATACATCAAAAACCGTTAACGATATAATTTCAAATCTAATAACTCCGTCAGTTATTGATTTAATGGACAATAACACGTTGAAAACCATAGAAAGTTTTTATCCTTGCAATCTAAAAACAGATAAAACCGCAGCTTTATTAATTGAAATAGATGGATTTAAAGAAATTCTAGACAGTCAATATAATAAAATAATAGAAATTTGTAACAGAAATAATTCATCATATATACAGACCGCATCAACGAAGGAAGAAGAAGAAAGAATATGGATTTCACGCCGTTCATCATTTGGTGCTACAGCAAAACTTGCCCCAAATGTATTAACAGAAGATGTTGTTGTACCAAGAGAAAATATTGTTCCTTTAGTAAAGGGGATATGGGGAATATGTAAGAAATATGAATTAAAAACCTGTATAATGGGGCATATAGGAGACGGTAATATTCACCCTAATATAGCACTTGATTTAAGAAATCCCGTTGAACGTTATAATTTTGACAGAGCAAAAACAGAGTTATTTGAACTTGCGCTTTCACTACAGGGAAGATTATCAGGTGAACACGGTATTGGTTGTGAGAAATCAGAATTTATAGCTAAAGCACTAGACCCTAATAATTTAGAATATATGAAAAAGATAAAAAAATTATTTGACCCTAAAAACATACTAAATCCCGGAAAGATATTCTAAATGACATACTGTATAATAAATTGCACTACAAAGAATAAAGAAGAAGCTATTTTTATAGCAAAAAATCTCGTAGAACGCAAATTAATTGCATGCTGTAATATTGTTTCCTCAATTACATCAGTATATGAATGGAAAAATGAATTGTGCTGTGATGAAGAATGTCTAATGGTTATAAAAACAAAAAAAGAATTATTTAATGAAGTTGAACTTGAAATAAAGAAACTTCATACATACGATACTCCTGAAATCATATGTATTCCTATAAATAATGGAAGCAGAGAATATTTATCTTGGGTAAATGAGCAAACAAAATAAAGGAGAGGATCATTTTTAACTTTTTAAGAAAAGAAAAAGAGCCAGAATATACTGTAAAAATGAGCTATGACAAATCAAAGCCATTAACCAAAAGGAATCTTATTGCATTTTTAACCTCATTAAATATAGAAGTCCGAACAAATACAAAAGCAAGAGGGAATCAAGGACTGTACCAAAAAAACAGAATTGATGTTGCTAAAGGTATTGATGAAGAAAGGGCAATAGAAGTTTTAGTACATGAATTTGCTCACCATATACACTATAAAATAGATAAAGATTTTATAGAAAATGGCGGCAGTTTAGAAACACTCTTCAAAACATCAGATATAACAGAAATAAAAGAAGAATTGATAAATGTAACAAAGTTAATTGATAAAAATTCAAGACTTCAAATATTTCTAAATGCTAAAGAAGAAGCTTCAAAAACCATAAAAAGTATGCAGAATGCTATACAAAGAGAGTACCCAAATTTTCAACGTTCCAAAAAATTTAATGAATTTGAAAAATACATAAAGAACTCAGAAGCAAAATATCTTGTAAAATATGACGCAATAAAACTAATGCAAGGTTTTTTCTTTAAAAAAGAACGGATTCTGACAGTAAAAAATATAGATAACGATTTTCCGGAGGTGCCTTACGCATTTAGATTATACATAAGACTTTGTTCTCTTAAACGGAAACAATCCAAAATTACAAGAAGAATAAATAAATTAAATAAATATTATGAAAGACCAACCGAATTATTTGCAAGATATGTACAAGGTTATTTTTCAACACCTGAAACAATTTCAACAATTGCGCCCATAACAACAAAAAAATTCAATGAACTTTTACAATCTGGTTACTATAAAGAAATGAAAGATTTATTTGAAATTTTCAAGAAAAAAGAAATGTAAAATCTTGAAAACTTATAAAAAAAATATTAGAATCAGGTTATGAAAAAAGTAATAGCTTATGTTCATACTCATTGGGACAGAGAGTGGTACAGAGAATTCGAAGAATTCAGACTAAGACTCATTGAAGTTTTTGATGAAGTATTAAAAAATTTAGAAACAGAAGAACTGCCATATTTTTATTTTGACGGTCAAACTGCTGCATTAGAAGATTATTTGGAAATTTATCCAGAGAAACTTGCAAAAATAAAAGAATTAATTAAGCAAAAGAAATTAAGAATAGGTCCATTTTACTGTTCATCTGATAGTTTTTTAGTTTCAGGTGAATTATTATGCAGAAATTTAGAACTTGGCTTATCAAAATCAAAAGAACTCGGAGAAACTGAATTTATAGGATATTTATCAGATACATTCGGTCACAGTCAATGTATTCCAAGCATATTAAAAGCATACAATATAGATAAAGCATGTTTATGGAGAGGATTAGGAAGTCTTCCTGCTGATATCAATTGGCAAGATATAAAAACAACATACCTTATACAAGGTTATTTCCAAGATTTCTTAAATACTTCTTTGCCCATAGAGAAAAAATCAGAAGCACTAAAAAAATATATTGATAAAATTGCACAAAAAAGCAAAGATTATATACTTTTACCAATTGGAGCCGATCATTTAGCTATTGCAAAAAACTTAAAAAAACAAATTGAAGATTTAAATAAAATATATAAAGACTATAAAATAGAAATTAAAACTCCTTTTGAATATTTTGAAAAAATCAAATCAAGAACAAAAGTAAATGGCGAATTTCTAAACAATGAACTTAATTTTATACTACCTGGTGTATATTCCTCAAGAATATATATAAAACAAGCAAATGCACATTCACAATGGTTATTAAGCAGAATAGCAGAACCATTACAAGCATTAAGTCATTTTTATTTAGGAACAAAATCAAAACAAAATGAAATTAATCAAGCATATAAAACCTTAATAAAAAATCACGCACACGATTCAATATACGGATGCAGTATAGATGAAGTGCACGATGAAATGTTAACCAGATTTAAGAAAACAGATACTATATCAAACGGAATAATAAAAAGAACAATTAGAGATTTATCACAAAATAATGCTCCTCTTGCTGTTATAAATCTTTCAAATTTTAACTACTCCGGCAAAATAAAAATCCGAACAGAACAAAAACTTCCAAAATGGATGAATGCAATAAAAATATCATCTCAAAAAGGTTTTACGGATAATAAACTTTATAATATTCAAGAAATTCCAGTAACTGAGGATATTACAGACATAAATGAATATCTTATAGATGTAAAAGATATTGACTCATTTTCACTAACTCAGATAAAAAAAGAAAATATCTGCAATGAAAAATACATAAAAACAACAAAAAACTCTATAGAAAACAAATACATAGAAATAGAAGTAAAAAACAATGAAATAAATATAACAGATAAGAAAAGAAATGAAGAATATAGAAATATAATAACAATTTCAGATAGAGCAGATATTGGTGATAGCTACAATTTTGGAGCATTAAAAAATGATACTCCAATTAATGCAATATTAAATAAATATGAAGTTAAAGAATCAAATCAACAAAGAGCAATTATAAAATTAAGCTATACAATAAATATTCCTATAAATTCAAACTTAAAAGGTCGAAATAAAACAACCAAAAAACATAAACTTGATATATTGATAACGCTTTATAATCAAAGTGAATTCGCAGAATTTGAAATTAATTGGGAAAATAAAAGTAAAGATCACATTCTTCAAATAGGATTTAATTTAAAAAATAAAATTACAAAAACAATTAATGAAGATTTATTTGGAACAGTAGAACGCAATTTTAATGCAGACTATGATATATATAAATATATTCCGGTGCCCAAAGGAAAAGAACTAAAATATAATACATCACCAATGCAAAGATTTATGTCAGCACAAAATTTTGCATTAATAACAAAAGGTAATTGCGAATACGAAATAAATAAACAAACGATAAATTTAACTCTTTTAAGAGCAACAGGCATTATATCGAATCCAATAAATCCAACAAGAGGAACCCCTGCAGGTCCACCGATAAAAACGCCTAAACTACAATGTATAGGACAAAATAAAGCAAATTTTGCAATTGCATTTACAAATGAAGAAAAAGACTTGTTCAGATTAACTGAAGAATTTTATTCTGCATATGTTACATTATTTAGTAATCTAAAAAATAAGAAATTTGACATAAAAACAAAAGATTTAATATATTCAATATCAAACGACAATGATAATTTGAAAATAAGAACATATAATACAACAGCAAAAGAAATTAAGAATATTGTAATAAAAGATTAAAAATATTGATTTTGAAGCGTTTTCAAGATAATATCAAAGATAAGTTCAGTTTGAAATTAATATAGTTACAGAAAAATAAGAGTAATTTTTTCTGCTTTTGGAGGTAAAAATGTCAAAGAGACGTGTAGTAGTAACAGGTATGGGATGTGTAACACCATATGGCATAGGTGTAAATACATTATGGAACAACCTAAAAGCCGGAATAAGCGGAATAAAAGAGCATAATTTGGATAAAGATAAACACTTGGTAAAAGTAGCAGGTCAAGTTCCTTTAGATTTAAATATAGATGAATATGTAGACCCCAAAGAAGCAAAAAGACTTGATAAAAGTATAATATATGCATTAATAGCAGCAGAAGAAGCTTTTAGAGATTCAGGATTGGACTTAGAAAAAGAAGATAAAACAAGAATAGGAACGATAGTATCAACCGCAGCAGGCGGGCTTGTTGTAGTAACAACAGGTTATAAAGATATGATGGCAAGAGGCTTCCATAAATGTTCACCATTTACAGTTCCAATGATGATAGCGAATATGGCATCAGGAAAAGTTTCAATAAAATATGGACTAAGAGGTCCAAGTAAAGCAGTATTATCAGCATGTGCAACAGGTGCACACTCTGTTGGAGATTCATTTAGAACAATCCAATATGGTGATGCAGATATAATGTTTGCAGGCGGAGCTGAATCAAGTGTATGTGACTTTGGTATAGGTGCATTTACAAGTGCAAGAACTCTATCAAAAAGTACAAGACCGGCAGAAGAAGTTTCAAGACCATATGATGCAGAAAGAGATGGATTTGTTCTATCTGAAGGTGGTGCGGTTCTAATACTTGAAGAAAGAGAACACGCAATAGCACGTGGAGCAAGAATATATGCGGAACTAACCGCATACGGACAAAGTTCAGACGCATATGATATGGTAGCACCTGACCCTGAAGGAAGAGGAGCTGAACTAGCCATAAGAAACTGCCTAAAAGAAGGAAACAAAACACCAGAAGATGTTGACTATATAAATATGCACGGAACAAGCACTCACCTTGGGGATATTGCAGAATCAAACACAGTAGCAAGAATTTTTGGAGACAGAAATAAAAACAAAAAACTATGTGTAAGTTCAACAAAATCAATGACAGGACACATGCTTGGCGCAGCAGGAAGTGCAGAAGCAATTGTTGCAGTAAAAACAATAACAGAAGGAATAGTACCTCCTACAATTAATATTGTAAAATTAGACCCAGAAGTAGCAGATTTAGACTATGTAGCAAATAAAGCAAAAGCAAAAGATGTAAAAGTTGCATTATCTAACTCATTTGGTTTTGGCGGACATAATGCAGTATTAATGTTTGAAAAATATGATAAATAAGTTATAGATAAAAAAGACCTTGAATAATTAAGGTCTTTTTTGTTGCGTTTTAACTGGTAAAATCAGATATAAAAAGTTCATAAATAAGGTAATAAAACGCCTTGGACCTGCAAAAGAAATCAAACTTAATCCATATCTGAATATAACAGACGGTCTTAAATAAAAACGTTTATAAAATTCCTTTTGTTTTTTTAGAACCTCATTTCCGCTAATACCTTTAGGCTCAACTATTGATAACCAAGAATTAAACTTAGAATAATCTAAACGAAGTCTATCTTCCTCAGGAATTAATTCAGCAAATTGTTCTGAACCAGGCATAGGAGTAGAAACAGTAACAACAACATCAGAAAAAGGTACTTTCAAAGCAAATTTTATTGTTCTTTCAATTGACTCATATGTATCAGTAGGATGTCCTACAATAAAGTGTCCTTTAGTTTTTATTTTTAATTTATGACACCAATTTATAACTTCTTCGACCTTATCCAAAGAAATTTCTTTTTTTATATCCAATAATACTTGAGGGTCACCCGATTCAACACCAAAAGCAATATGCCAACATCCATTTTCTTTCAAAAACTTCAAGAAATTATAATCAACATTATCAACCCTAGCGAAACAAGACCAACTAAACTTGATGTTATTCTCTTTACATAAATTGAATAAATCATATATTCTTCTTTTATTTAAAAGAAAAGTATCGTCATTAAAATGAATTTCTCTAATTTTATATTTAGATATAACTTCCTTTATTTCTTCAAAAATATTTTTAGCTGAACGTTCTCGATATGTTCTTCCAAACACAGAATGCGAACAAAACGTACATAAACCGGGGCAGCCTCTTGATGTAATTATATTCGTAACTGGTAAAGTACTATAATCACATAAAGTAGGAACATAAGAATGAATATCTTTAACTAAATGTCTGGCTGGGAAAGGTAACTCATCCAACTTTTTTATAGGGCATCTTTTTTTTGTAAAAGTAAGAGAATCATTTTGTCTATAAACAATTCCATCAACTAAAGAAAGATCAGAATTATTCTTTAAAGCTTCAAGTAATTCCAGAGTTGTTACTTCCCCCTCACCAATGACAGCATAATCAAAACAATTATAAGACATAGCATGTTCTGGTAGTGCAGAAACATGAACACCACCAAGTATTATCTTAATTTTTGGAAAAACTTCCTTTATTTTTTCTGCCAACTCTACGGTCCTATTAAAACAAGCTGATGTCGAGGTTAGAGCTATATATGTATTCTCTGTAACATACCCTTTAATAATATTAATAGTTTCATCAATTGATAATTGTTGATGTTCAGCATCTATAAACTTAACATCATAATTTCCATTTCCTTTATTTTCTAAATACGAAGCAATATATAAAACCCCAAGAGGAACTTGTGAACCACCAGCCGCACCCAAAAACTTAGAAGAATATCTCTCTGCTCTTGAAATAGGGGGATATACAATAATATAAGTTGTTTTCATAATATTTCCATAGACAAATAACAAGAAAATTATAACATAATAATAAAATGAAGAATAAAGAAATTTAATAACTTTTTCTAGAAGTTTTAAAATAAAAATTAAACAAGTTAAATTTTAATCCAAAATAAAATATTTGTATGTATTTTCACATTAAGAAAAGTAACAAATGGCTTGAAAGTTAAAAAACTAAAAAAAAAAGGGAATAAAACTAAATATTACTTTTTTAAATAAACTGGAAATTTTTATGAGTGACAAGAATAAAGGAAAAGATCTATAATAATTATGATAGAAGAAGGAATTAATAACAAAAAAATGATGATAAACTTAAAACAAATTTTTATTGCATTAATTTATATAATATTAGTAGCAATTTCTTATTCTCCATTTTTTGTTCTATCAGATAAAATCAATCTTATAATATTAAGTATATTTATATTTATTTGGGGGATAATTTGTATAAAAAACAAACCATATTTATATAAATTTAAAACATTTAAAAATGATTACATATACTTTTCAATAATTGGGGCTACGATATATTATTTAAGTTATTGTTATAATTGCATTAATTCTTTTTATATAATATATGAATTAGTAACATATTTCATAATTGGAATTGGCTTATTTTTTATCATCAAAACGATATTTAAAAAAGCAGACAATTATTATAGTAAATTATCACAATCAAAATTTGATAAATATAAAGAACAAGTAAATAAGATTTCCGTAAATCCAAAGAAATATTCCAATTATACAATTATATGCAGAATTTCAATAATTATATTTATCCTTGCAGCTTTATATATTAATTTTAATACTCAAATACCATCAAAAGTAGATGACTTTTGGATATATTACTTAGGTTGTATTCTGTTTTATTTTTATATAGTTGTAAAAATGTTAAAAGTAGACAGTGAAACTATTAATAAATAATAACAACTAAAAAAGGAGTTAAATGAAAATCATCTAACTCCTCTAAACTTGAATCCGGCAACTAGCTATCTTCCCGGGCGGTCCT
>CALUUL010000015.1 GCA_944323945.1 Candidatus Gastranaerophilales bacterium | reverse complement strand
GAAAGCATTTTCAAGAGAAATTTGAACAAATTATTGAAGATTATAATAATGGTAAGTTAACTATGGAACAAATGTATGTACAGCTCGTTGCTTTAACTAACCAACTAACAGAAGAAGAAAAACGCCATTTGGATGAAAATTTATCAGAAGAAGAACTCGCAATTTTAGATATTTTGACAAAACCTGAGCCAAAGCTTTCAAAAAAAGAATTTGAGACTGTTAAATTAGCAGCACAAAAATTGGTAAAAGTAATAAAAAAAGAAAAATTAGTTTTGGATTGGCGCAAAAAACAGTCAACTAGAGCTAAAGTAAAAGAAGCAATCGAAACAATTTGTGATGAGACATTACCTGAAATATATGATAAAGATTTATTCCAGAAAAAATGTAATTATTTATACAACCACTTTTATGATCACTATAACAATTACAAAGATAATATTTACGATGTTGCATAAAGTTTGACTTTAGTTAACTTTTAAGTGATGAATACGACACCTAAAAAGGAGGTCGTATGGAAGAAGGTTTTGTTTTAAAGAAGAAAGAATTTGAGTTTTTAAAAAAACTATCAGAAGATATTTATAACACAATTGTTGTAGCAGATTATTTTGTATCTAATCAACCGGAAATAGAAGAATTGTGGAATCTTTCCCCTATTATAAAAGATCTAAGAAAAGATTCTGATAAGTTATGTACATTTTTTATTAATTATGGAGCTAAAGATTCTATCTCTAATGAAAATCTAAATATTGGAGATAAAATATGATTCTAAAAAACAAACTTACTCGTGAAACATTAGAAATAACATATTCGGAATTTAGAAAAAATTTTGAAAAAGAAATACAAACAGCTTTTGATAGCTACCGCAAAACTCAACTAAATAAATATTCTTATAATTTTAAGGACGACAATTCAATAGAGTTTAATTTTTACTTTCAATTACAATGGAACTTCAACCACTTTGGAAATTCTAATTGGTACATTGAGAAGATGTAAATTACTTTTAGATTTGTATATCTGAAGGTATTGGTAATGCATTATCATCTATATTATATTTTTTCTTTAATTTTATTAAATATTTATGTAAAATTTCCCAACTCTTTGACATTTGAGCTTTGATTCTTACTGATTTGCCAAATTTATATTTTTCTTCAAATATCCTTTGGGATTTTCTAATGTAGTTATAAAAATTACCATATTCTGATTCTCTATTTGATAAGTGAGTGTATAATCCATATATTTTAGCTATAGGTATGCGCTTTTTATTCTTAAAGTTATCTAAAACCATTTTTCGTATGTGTTTGATTGCATCTCTCCAAAAAGCCCCTATAGTGCCGTCTCGTACCAATATGATTTTTCCATTATATGTAAAACCTAAGTATTGAAATTTTGCATTCCCATTATAATCTTTTCTATATGCACAAGGTTCATATTCACAATTATTATCTTTAAAATGACAACAAATGGTTTTATGTTTTGATAATTCTAGCTTTAGCTTATTTAATTCTTTTTCTATAACAACAAGTAGTTCTTCAAGCTCAGTTTTTGTATTAACTAATATTAATATATCATCTGAATATCTCCGATAATAACCCTTGCATTTATCAACGAAATTTTGAATGGCCAGATCAAAATTTAGCATATAAATGTTTGCTAAAGTACCTGACAAATTAGTACCTTGTGGGATCCCTTTGGTTAAATTGGGATTTTTCTTTATTAATTTTTTGTTTTCAGAAATTATTTTTCTGAATAATTTTGGAGAACATATTCTTTTGAAAGAGTGAGTTTCATTATCCCAAAAATTTGATTTAGTAGTTTTGATATATTTATTATTTAATAGTTCGTCTAATTCAATAAAATGAAAATTAGTTAAAATTTTAAAAATTTTATATAAATCATTAGGTAATCTATCTGTTTCTATTAGTTCACATAAATTTTGATACAAAATTTTATGATCTAACTCATCAAAAAAACTATGTATATCTAAACCAATAGCATAGCATTCTTCCCTATTCTTTATTTCATTAAACGCTTCTGCAGCAAAGTCAATATTTGATTTACCAATTCCTTTTTGATTTTTATCAATATGCCTATAAGCAATACTACACTCTAATAAATTATCGTTTAAAAATTTTTCATAATGCTTTAATATTTTTTGATTGTAATAAGAATATATGTAAGAATCTAAATGTCCAGCATAATAAATATCTCTAATTTTATAAGGATCTAAGATGGCTTGCTCATTGTCTTTTTGTTCAAGCTTTTTCGATAATTTGAATTCTTTTAGTTGAAAATGAATAAATGGAAAAAACGTGTGTACTGGAACATTATCTTCTTTGACAATAAATTCGGCTCTTGTTTTACGGCACTTTTCATCTAAATGAAGCCTATTTTTAACTTTTGTGTACCAAGTTTTTTGTTGTTTTTTCACGTGTCCTCCTGAGAGGGTGAGTTAACTCATTTTGGACCGCAGAACATCCTAACTCCCCTCAGGTATATCACACACCGAAGTGCTTGCCTTTATTTCTGCTACTCACAAATGTATTAATAAGGAGTATAATAATGTTAAATTATGATACAACCATACTACTTGCAATTTCAATACTGTTGCTACTGCTAACCATATTGGCGACCAATGTTTCGGAACGCATGTTTGCGAAACCACAGACGTTGAGCAAACAAAGTGTAGAAACATATGTCGGTCAGATATGTATCTTGACAAATTGCTCTCAATTACCAATAGATAACTATTATAATTGATATAATTATCTTACTTCAAATAAAGAATTTTTCTTAAAAAATTAAGAAAAAATTAATTTTTGAGTAGTAATGTTAATAATTCAATGATCAATCTGTAGTTTTATCCACTTCATAATCACAGACACAAGGTGCACTTCTTGAACTTGAGTTAGCTCAATACCTTTTGGGTAGTGATACCATTTTCAATACAGCCTCTACAACAGGTTGCTGTTGCGTGTTGTGCAATAAATACAGGATGACCACGCATCGGGGTTTGTTTTCAATCATTTGTGATTTCAGCTGGCGCAATCCTGTCTCTTATAAAATCACAGGCGTGTTAGTATATTTTATCAAGACCTTTTGTCTTGATGTATTCAAGTTCTTTTGTGCGTAGATTAAATCTGCTTCTGAATTTTGATTTTCCTAATTTATCAAGAATATCCATTTTGCTTCTTCAAAATAAGTTTTTGTATTTATAAAGTTGTGCTATTTCTTTGTGTTGATTAAATCGTACTTTAAAAAGTTTAGTTTGGGTGATTTCTTTTTAAAACAAACTTTTGTTTTTTTTATTTTGATATAATGTTTTAACTTTTTTTGATAGAAAAAACACAAAAATTTTTTAGCATTTTTTCTAAAAAAAATTTTTTGTTGTGAAAAAATAGCAAAAAATGAAAAACTTTTTTCAAGTATAGATTGAGTTTTCAGGATTTGGGGTGCCGGTGATAGTGTTACTTTTTTAAACGCGAGAAACATTTTCCTAATTTTTATACGGATGCATTTTGCATACCGTAGAAATTTTAGGAGAAATCAAATGAACGATTTCAAAAACGAGTTAGCGATTCTCTACAAAAATCCAAAAGAACTAAAGTTGAATTCACAAAATTCTCGCACTCACAGCAAGAAACAAATTCAAAAGATTGCAAAGAGTATCGAGAAACTAGGATTCAACAATCCTGTATTGATTGATACAGATGATATTATTATCGCTGGCCACGGCAGAGTCCTGGCTGCGATCGAATTAGATTTGTCTATGATTCCAACAATATGTTTGAACCATATGACAAAAGAACAAATTCGTGCGTATGTAATTGCCGATAACAGACTTGCAGAAGAAGCTGGCTGGGATAAGGAAATTCTAAAAATAGAATTAGAATTTCTTATGAACCAAGATCCAGAGCTTGGTTTTGATGCAACTATTACCGGGTTTGATATCCCCGACCTCGACCTGATAATTAACCCTGAAGGTTTAGAAACGGTCAAAAATAACGAGAAGAAGGATTCAGATACACAGTTTCTAGAAAGCGTAATTGATATACCTAAACGTGTAAAGAAGGGTGACTTGTGGCAACTAGATGAGCATTTGTTGTATTGCGGAAACTCACTAGAAGAAACTAGTTATATACAGCTTATGCAAAATGAACTTGCACAGGTCGTGTTTACAGACCCACCATATAATGTCAAAGTAAAAGGGAACGTCACAAAACAAAAACGACACGAGGAATTTGAATTTGCCTCAGGAGAAATGTCTAAAAGTGAGTTTGTTGAATTTCTTGAAAAAACAATGCGCTTAGAAAGTAAATTCTCTGTTGATGGCTCTATTCATTACCAATGTATGGATTGGCGACACGTCACAGAAATACTTGAGGCCGGCTCTCACGTTTATTCTTCTTTGAAAAATATTTGTGTGTGGGATAAAACTACAGCAGGAATGGGCTCTTTGTATCGTTCTCAACATGAGTTCGTGTTTGTTTTTAAAAATGGTGAAAAACCACATATTAATAATGTTGAACTTGGAGTACACGGTAGATATAGAACAAATGTGTGGAAATACAAAGGTATGCACGCATCTAACCCACAGGCTAAGGTTCTTGTTAAGCTCCACCCTACAGTAAAGCCTGTAGCTATGATAATGGATGCATTGTTAGATTGTTCTTCAATAGGTGGAATCGTTCTAGATTCCTTTGGTGGTTCAGGTTCAACATTGATAGCTGCAGAGCGAACCAAACGTAGAGCTCGTGTCATTGAATTAGAGCCTAAATATTGTGATGTCATTTTATTCCGTTGGGAAAATCTGACAGGTAAGAGTGCTAGCTTAATCAACAGTGGAGAACAAAACTATGACTAACGATAGAGAGAATAAAAAAGAATACGAGGTGGGCTATAAACGCCCTCCTCGTGAACATCAATTCAAGCCTGGACAATCAGGTAATCCTAAAGGACGTCCTAAAAAGAATAAGAGTTTTTCTGAGGACATCAAAGATGAAATGAATGAATTGATACAGATTCAAGAACAAGGAAAACTCAAGAAAATTACAAAACAAACAGCTTTGGTAAAAAGAGTTGTAACAGATGCATTGAGTGGTAAAACATCTGCCATCAAATTGTTATTCCAAATCTTATCAAGCAAAGATTTTGAAGTGAAAGATTTTGAGGAAGACTTGAGTCAAGAAGATCAAACAATATTAGCAGATTATATAAAAAGGAGTATAAACTATGAATAAGCACGCTCTATTAAATAGCCTATATAGAAATGATTTTTACGCTTTTATGCAAAAATCATTTTATGAAACGGATAATTCTCAGCCTTTTATGGGAAATTGGCATCTTGAGCTTATTTGTGACACATTGCAACAATGTGCATATGGGAATATTAAACGTTTAATAATAAATATTCCACCTCGGAATTTAAAGTCACATTGTGCTTCGATTTCTTTACCTGCGTTCATTTTAGGCCATAATCCCAGAGCAAGAATTGTGTGTGTAAGCTATGCACAAGCTCTTGCAGAAAACCTTTCTCGTAAAACAAGGCAGCTTATGGAATCTGATTTCTATAAAAGTATCTTTAAAACTCGTCTTGGTAATAAAAACACAGAAAACGAATTTGAAACAACAGAAAATGGTTTTAGATATGCAACATCAATAGATGGCTCATTAACAGGCATTGGCGGGAATTTTATCATCATTGATGATCCAATCAAAGCTGATGATGCGTTATCAGATACCATAAGAACTCGTGTCAATGACTGGTATGACAACACATTGGTTTCAAGATTAAACGATAAAGTGAACGGTGTAATTATCGTTATTATGCAGAGACTTCACATTGATGACTTAACAGGACATTTGCTGAAGCAAGACGGATGGGAAGTTTTATCTCTTCCTGCTATTGCAGAGAATGATGAAGAGTTCACTCTTTCAAACGGTAAAACTCTTAGACGCAAAATAGGAGAAGCCTTAAACTCGTTTCTTGAACCTATTGATATTTTAAATAATCAGAGGAAATTAATGAATGAGTATAATTTCTCTGCCCAGTACCAACAAAATCCAATACCACTTGAAGGTAATATTATAAACTATGACTGGTTTCAACAATTTACTGAATTAGAAATTCCAGTTGAAGCTAAAACAATTCAGAGCTGGGATATTGCCTTAAAAGATGGTAAAAACAACGATTATTCTGTGTGTATTACAGCCAAAATATATGGCAACAAGATATATATAACAGATGTAAAACGCTTTAAATTGGATTTACAGGCACTAGCAAGCAAGATTGAAGAACTTTATGTAGCAGAGAAATGTAATCATCTCATCATAGAGGAGAGTTCTATCTCTATTTCTTTGATACAGTATTTGCAAAAAATTTTACCTGTCTCCTTTATTCAATACAAACCAAAAGGAAATAAAGCTACAAGAGCTAACAATGCAGTCTTATATATAAAAAGTAAGGATGTCTTGTTGGCAGAAGGAGCAAGCTGGCTGGATGAGTTTAGAGCAGAAATAAATGCTTTCCCAAATGGAAAACATGATGATCAAGTCGATGCTCTGACTCAATTAATTGATTGTGTCAAATCTAATCAATATGGCTGTACACTTGAAAATATTGCTGAAGCAATCAAAAGAAGAAAACAAAGAGAATCTTCTATTAACATTTCAGATATGAGCCCACTTCAATTTTGTCAGTTTGCAATGCAACAAATTAAATACAAAGATAAAAGGATTCCAAAGTTTTAAAAAGAAGCTCCAAATAGGAGCTTCTTTTTAATACAGTTCCCTGTTAATTCCCTGTTTTTTAGTGCAGGGAATTTCTTATAAAATCTAGCTATGTATGTCTTTGACAAGGTTGGAAATATCAAATTCTCTGTTATTTTGTTTATTTTCACTGTAAATAAGCTAAAAACAGGGAATTTATAAAGAGCCTCTAGCTGATCAGAACGCTTACACCACCATTTTAATAATTTTGATTATTTCATAAGTGTTTGTTGTCTTTATTATCTATTTTTAATTTTTTTTACAATCATAGTTATACTTTTGCACTAATTGTGGAATTTATATATAAATGGTTTTATTTAGGATTTTTATGAAAAAATTTTTAATTCTCATTTTTTTATTTATTTTAATGATTATTTCTGTTGATATTGTCGATGCAGTTGATGTGAAAGAAGATGTTAAATTGTTTAATAATGTTAAACAATTAATTAATTATGCAAAACAAAATAATATGTATAAAGCAGATAAAACTTATAAATCTTTTAATGAAAATGAATTTAAGCAATTTGTTGAATATTTAGAAAAAAATCCTGGTGAGCTACCACCTATATATTTTGTAATTGTTGCTGATCAAGTATATGATTATGATAAAGATAAAGCTGTATTTATGTATAATTTTGGAAAAGTTAGGGCTCTTGAAGATGTAAAAATGTGTAAAGATCAATCGGCTAGACAACAGACTTTTTTCTATGGACTTATGGCCCCTAAGACTCTAAGTTATATGCAAAGTAAAGCAACTGATATAGAATATGTATCCAGTGTGTACAGTAAAATTATCGAATGGGATAATATTTATTCAAACAGAGTCAGTCCTATTTGGGCTTGCTATCATGGAATTCAAGCTTTTGATAAAGAACCTGAATTACTTCCTGACAATGAATTTGAAAAAATAAAGTCTGAAACTCATGAATCACTAAAAAACATAGCAAAGATTATTAAAAATGCAGCAGAGAAAACTTCAAATTAACTTTTATTTTCTAATATATTTTCTGCAATAATTAAATCCGAAGGGTATGTTATTTTTATATTTTTTTCATCCCCCTTAACAATATATACTTTATCTAAATTGTATTTTAGAATCAGCCCACAGTCATCTGTTGCTGCGTAATTTGAATCGTTGTTTGCCAGTTCGTGTGCTTTTTTTATTGTTGTTAGATTAAAACATTGTGGTGTTTGACAACGCATTAAATTTTTTCTGTTTGGAATACTTTTAACAAAATTATTTTCATCTATTTCTAATATTGTATCTACTGATTCAATGGCAACATTTATTGCATTATATTTCTCTAATGCTGATATACAATTATCAATTATTTGTTTTGAAACAAATGGTCTGACAGCATCATGAATTAATACTTTTACATCATTATCATCGATTGATTTAACACCAATATATGAGCTTTTTTGTCTGGTATTACCTCCTGGTAAAATTTTTTTCACTTTTTTATAATTATTTTTTTCTATAATTTCTTTTGTTAAATCTATAAAATCAGGATTTGAAACAATAATAATATTGTCAATACTTTGATGTTTTTCAAATATTTCAATTGAATATTCTAAAATTGTCTTATTTTTTAGCTTGTAGAATTGTTTTGGAGTGTTTAGTCCAATTCGAGAGCCGTTTCCTGAAGCCAAAATTATTGCATAATGTTTCATTTTCTGCCCATTTAAAAAATTGTAATTCAACTTATTAATGATATTACAATTTTTTTAATAGTGCAAAATTTTGATTTATCAATAATTTTAAATTTTTATATTAACTTTTTATTTATTTTTTTTAAACTATTAATAAAAAAACTTATTTATTAAAGTTCAGCATATACAAGCATATCAATTGGTAGATTATATAAGGTGTCAAGTGGTAGAATGATTTCTTTATTATTGTATGAAGCACAAATTAATGTAATTGTGTCATCAGAAATATCTTTTACTCCATAACCATGTGCAGCATATATATATGTTGTTTGTCCATTAATATCTTTTACTTTTGCATTTTTATTAAGTTCTACATCGAGAAGTGCATTTTCTTTATTATTTCTATATCGTTCTAATACTTCATCAATTTCTTCTTTTGTTGATGCCGTTGTTGAATCTGTAATTCCCGTTATTAGCCAATATGCTTGCCTTGTTTCACCTAATCTTAATGCATTATATCCATCTGTATTGGTATAATATAAGTAATCTGGCAATGTATTATCTATTTTTATTTTATTATCTTTTAAATCTTCTCTGAATTTTTCAACTGCCAATTCTATAACTAGCATATCATCATCCCCGCGAGAATATATGCTATATTCTTTATTTGCCTTTTCAATTTCTTCTTTTGTTACAGTATAAGATAAATTTGGTCCTTTTAAATATACCTTGATGTTACCATTTTTATCCTGGCTAATTGCATTATGTATTAGTTCAGCGCCTTTTTTTGTATATGATAAATTTTCAATGGCCGTAATTAGCCAACAATCGCTAACAATTCCTTGTACAATATCTTCATCTATATAGCCATTAATTACATTACCTTCATCTGCAACAGCATATTCAATTCCGTCTATTCCAAAATTTGAGTATAATAATTCTCCTATAAAAGGTACTTTTGTATATGAATCAGCTTTCTCTATTGCTTCTTGTACATCTTTATTTACATTATTTGAATTGTTGTATTCATCAAAATAAGATTCAGAAAAGCTGCTAATATTGATTTTAGATGAACCTATATTCTCATATACATTTGATGAATTTGATTTTGCACAGGAAGTTAGTGATAATAAACTTGCAATAAGCAATGAAAAATTTCTAATGGCTTTTTTCTTGTTTTTATGTGTTTTGCCATTAAAGCTGTCATTTCCAAAACTTACATTTTGCTTTATTATTTTATTTCTATTTTTATAATTTTCTTGTATTTTACTATATTGTATATTTGAATTATTTATATTGAAATTATTCATAAATGTGTACTATATTTTCTAAAAAAGAAAGAAGTAATATACTTCTTTCTTTTTATTTCTTGTATTTTTCTTTATTCTTTTAGAGAGTCTTCAGCACCTTCTGTAAATGCATTACCAAATACTGAGAATATATTTGCTATTCCTGAAAGAAATGCTCCACCTATAGTTTTTTGACTTTCACCAATACTTTTTGCAACTGATTCAATATCAGTATTGAAATCATCAAGAGTTGTTGAAACATCTGTTAGGACATTTTTAACGCCAGATTGGAAAAAATCACCAAATGCTTCTGCTGTTTCTCCAAGATCTCGTCCTAATTCATCAAATACATTTGCTCCAAGTTCATCCTGGGTAAATATACTGCCTGCTGCTTGAGATAATGCGTCAGCAGAATCATTAAATTCTACTTCTGCAGATTCCCTTGCAGCGGCATTATCAGCCTTTTTTATTGCTGCTTCTTCTTGATTTTTTGAAAAAATTTCACCGATTGCACTTCCAATTGCTCCAAGTAAACTCATTTAAACTTTACTACTTCTTTTGATATTTTTTTATCGTATGTTTTATTTAAATCTTTAATTTTTCTATTTTAAGTTTTACAATTCTTAATATTCATATTCGCTAATTATTTAATTTTTGCATAAATAACTTGATAAATATTTATCTATTTTCTCTTATAGTTGATTAGAATCATAGATACAATATTTGTGAAATGTCTTTTAAATGCTATAAAACAACATAATAGTTTAATACTTTATAACTATTAATAGTAAAAAAGTAGCTAAATTATAGAATAATTATATATATAGTAAATCTTAACTTTTTAAGTCATCTAATTTTTATTTTCTAAAGGGAGAACGTTTATTTGTCTTGTAATTACATTCTTATTATGCCTTATTGATTGTTTTTCTAATCTTTTAAGATCATTTTTTGTTAACTTTACAGGAATTTCTTTATAACCTAATTTTAAAAAAGATGATATTGTCTTTTTTGATGCATTGGGTATTTGTATTCCGAGATTAGTTTTATATTTTGAAGACTGTTCTGTATTTATTACAGATATTTCAGGTATATTGATTTTTGAGTTTAATAGACCAAGATGAAATGTATCATAATATGTATTTTCTTCATAACCAATTATTTTTTGATTTTCTATTAGATCTTTTAGTTCTTCTGCGTCAAGAGCTACATATTTATATTCGTTTGAGGGAGTAAAATCTCTTATTTTGGTTTTTAATAGTGTATCAAGTGATGGTGTTTTTGTACTTACATTTTTTATATGAGCAAGAGATTTGGCTCTTAGTGCTTCTGCTAATTTTTCAAATTCTATTTCTTGTTGTTCAGGAACAAAAAATGTTTTAGTATTGTAGCCTGAACGTTCCATTGTCTCTGAACCGGGTATTGTTTTAACCATTTCTGAAACTAACTTCATATTTACTTTTTTGTTTCCAAGTGGTTCTACTTTGTAAAATCCTTTAAAACTTAAATTTCTCATTTGATATTGTTCTTTCTTTTTTTGTTTGTCTTAAAACTTCTAAAAATAAAATTTGCTTATAAACTTAATTAAATACTGGAATTATGAAGAATTTTATAATATAATTTACATATAGTTTGTTCAGAAGGTGTGAAATGGCAAAAGAATTAGATACAGTTCCAATAGAGGTTATTATTTTAACTGCAGACCATGAAATTAAAGGTACTGTACATGTTTCAAAATATACTAAAACTAATAGAGAACTTACGGATTTATTAAATGATAAAGAAAAAAGATTTTTAGCTGTGACAAATGCTGAAATAATGGCAAGAAATTCAAATGTACCACCAAGAAGATATAATTTTTTAGAAATTCATATTGATTGTATTATGATGGTTCATCCTTCAAGCCAAGTTGTGTTTAGAGAGACAGGCAAAGCGCAAGAAGATATTGCTCGTTTTAGAGAATTAAGAAATAAATTAAATCAAACAAAACCTTTCTGATATGAATAATTATAAAAATATTTTGTTAATAAACTTTGGAGGAATTGGTGATGAAATTCTTTTTATGCCTGTAATTCAAAGTTTAAAGAAAAAGTTTCCATCCGCAAAAATTACATTATGTTTAGAAGGTCGCAGTAAGGCTTTTGTAAAGCTTACTAATCTTTTAGATTCTTATTTCTGTATTGATATTAAAACAAAAAATAAATATATTGAAATGCTGAGACTATATTTTAAAGCTTTGTCTGGTGGGTTTGATTTAGTTATATCTTCAGGTGGAAACGCTTTAATTGCACCTCTATTATTTTTTACTGGGATAAAGACAAGAGTTGGTTATAAAACATCAAAACTTTCAGAAAAATTTTTAACTTATGCGATTATATTAAATAAACAACAATACGCATCTAGGATGTATTTTGATTTAGTTAAGCCAATTACGAATTTGAAGTTTGAACTTCCGTTAATTGAGGTTGAAAATTTTGAAAAGAATAAAAATTCTGTACTTATACACCCTGGTGTTAGTAAAATTAGTGTTCAAAAAAATATAATAAAAACAATTTCTCCTAAAATGTGGGCTCAAGTAATTATAGAATTATTGAAAAAAGGAAAAAATGTTTATTTGGCAGGTGGGCCTGATGATTTTGAATGCATTGAAGAAATAAGAAATGAATTAAAAAATGTTGATTTAACAAATTTTTCCGATATGTTTGGGAAAACTAAAAATATTTTTGAATTAGTTGAATTAATAAAAAAATCTGAAATTTTAATATGTTCTGATTCAGCACCAATGCATATAGGAGTTGCAACAAACACAAAAACATTTGCAATATTTGGTCCTACGGATGATGAAACATTACTTCCAAAATCTGATAATTTTATTGCAATTAAAAACAATGCAAATTGTAGACCTTGTTTATGGAATAAGAGACAAACTACTTGTGAAAAACTTGATTGTCTTAATATTGATATAAATAAATTGTTGGAACTAATATGAAAAAAATATTTTTATTTATATTGTCTTTTATCTTTATTTCCTTGTACTTTAGTGCATTTGCATTGGATGATAAATTTCAGTTATACAAAGAAAATAATAAATTTGGGGTTAAAGATAGATATAATAGTAAAAATATTATTGTTCCACCAAAATTTGATGGCATAAATTATTGTTCAGATGAAAATTTTATTGTTACTGTTAATGGAAAAAAAGGCTTATTTCATTCAAAAAATGGAATAATGTATATGACTTATGATCCAATCTATAAAAATATTAAATGTTATGGTAAAGATTCAGCTGTTGTTTTTCAAATTAATGAGAATAACTATCAAGCTATTGATGTACAAAACGGCAAAGTAATAATAAATCGTGCGGATGAAATTTATAGAGGTTATTCTCCTTATCTTTTTCGAGTTAAAAAAGACGGCAAATATGGTATTGTAAAATACCAAAACAAAAAAGTTGATATTATCCTTCCATATAAATATGATGAAATAGATATTGATTTTCCTAATAATATACAAATAGTAAAGAAATTAAATAAATTTGCAATTGTTGATATTTCAAGTGGTTACAATATAACTCCATTTATTTATGATGATATAAAAAGACTGTACCCAAGGTATTTTAAATTGGGTATAAAAGGCAAATATGCTTTATATGACCAAGAAAAAAATACAATTTCTGAGCATAAATATGATGATATACGTATTGTAGGAACAGAAAATAATACAGTTGTCAAAATAGAGGTAAAGACAGATAGTAAATGGAGAATATTAAATAAAGGAGAAGTTACTAGAAATAAAATTTTAAAAACATCTGCAAATATAATTGCAATTCCTGTATTAATAATCTTATCTCCAATTATCGTACCTCTTTCTATTTACTTCGGTAAATACTAAGATATAGCTTTGGAATATTCTTGTTTTATTTTTACAATTTTTCTTTTTAATTGTCTATTTTTATATTCAAGTCTGTTTATTTTACTTCTTTTCTCACTATTGCTTAAAGATGTTGACCTTTTTATTTTTTTTATTTGATATTCATTATTCTTTATTTGCCTGTTTAATGAATTTATTTTATATTTAAGTGAGCTTGCTGAAGTATAGCTTAGTAAGTAAGTTGATTGATTATATTCATTTGCAAATGTAGCTGTTCCTATATTCAATATTAATAAAACAATTGCACTTATAATTATTTTTTTCATTTCATTTCTCCAAGCTTATACAGTAATGATTTAATAATTATTTCTGTAAGGTCAATTCTCTACATCAGTAAGTCAGATATATTTTTTATCCTTGCTTAAAAAATTTATATAGATTTTTATGTTTAGTTTATAATTTATTTATAAATATTTATTAGGAGAAAGTTGAAGTGATTAAAGATAGATACTATCCGCAAGAAATAGAAAAGAAGTGGCAAAAATACTGGGATGAAACAAAATTAAATAAAGTTTATAACGATAAAAATAAAGAAAAATATTATGTTTTATCAATGCTTCCATATCCATCAGGTAAATTGCATATGGGACACGTTAGAAATTATACAATTTCTGATGTGATTGCACGTTATAAAAGAATGAATGGATATAATGTATTGCATCCTATGGGCTGGGATAGTTTTGGTCTTCCTGCTGAAAATGCTGCCATTCAACACGGTGCAAATCCTAAGAAATGGACTTTAGATAATATCGCTTATATGAAACAACAATTAAAAGCATTGGGCTTAATGATTGATTGGGATAGAGAAGTTACTACTTGTCTTCCTGAATATTATAAATGGACTCAGTATTTTTTTGTTAAATTGTTTAAAAAGGGTTTGGCTTATAAAAAAGAAGCTGCTGTAAATTGGTGTAACAATTGTGCTACTGTTCTTGCAAATGAACAAGTTATTGACGGAAAATGCTGGAGATGCGATGGGCAAGTTGAAAAAAAATATTTATCACAATGGTTTTTAAAAATAACAGATTATGCACAAGAACTTTTAGATGATCTTGATAAATTAAAAGGATGGCCAGATAGTGTTAAAACAATGCAGAAAAATTGGATTGACAGATCTACAGGTGCTATTCTTCGATTTAAAGTAAAAGAAATAGATGGACTTGAAGTTCCTGTCTATACAACAAGACCGGATACAGCATATGGTATTACATATCTTGTTGTTGCTCCGGAATATAAAGACATTGAAAAATTAACTACTCCTGAAAATAAAGCAGCTGTTGAAGCATACAGACAAAATGCAAGAAAAATGTCCGAAATAGAAAGACTCTCTACTGAAAGAATTAAAACAGGTGTCCCTTTAGGAACTCATTTAATTAACCCATTGAATGGAGAAGAATTCCCTATTTGGACTGCTGATTATGCTTTGGCAGAATATGGTACAGGTGCTGTTATGGCTGTTCCTGCACACGATCAAAGAGATTTTGATTTTGCTAAAAAATATAATTTACCTATAAAAATAGTTATACAAAATCCGGAAATACCATTAACCGAGTTAAAAGAAGCATATACAGAAAAAGGTGTTTTAGTTAACTCTGTTGATTGTAATGGACTTGATAATGAAATAGCAAAACAAGTTATAATCGATAAAGCTGTAAAAGGTGGTTTCGGTGAGGCTAAGGTTCAATATAGACTTCGTGATTGGTTAATATCAAGACAAAGATATTGGGGAACTCCGATACCTATTGTATATTGTCCAAAATGTGGAACAGTTCCTGTAAAAGAAGAAGATTTACCTGTATTATTACCTGAAGATGTTGATTTCTCTGTAAAAGGTAAATCACCTGTTGCAACTTCGGAAACTTTCAAACATACAACTTGTCCTATATGTGGTGGACCTGCTGAAAGAGAAACTGATACAATGGATACATTTATGTGTTCAAACTGGTATTTTTATCGCTACACGGATGCAAGAAATGATAAAGCACCTTTTGATAAAGATATTCTTCATTATTGGGTTCCAATTGATCAGTATGTTGGTGGTATTGAACATGCAATTTTACACTTGTTATATTCAAGGTTCTTTACTAAAGCATTAAGAGATTTAGGTATTATTAATATTGATGAACCGTTTAAAAATCTTTTGACTCAAGGTATGGTTTTAAAAGATGGTTCTAAAATGTCAAAATCAAAAGGTAATACTGTAGATCCGGATGAAATATTTAGAAACTATGGTGCTGATACTGCAAGGTTATTCATCCTTTCTGATTCTCCGCCAAATAGAGATTTTGATTGGTCTGATGCCGGTGTTGAAGGATGCTATAAATTCTTAAACAGGGTATGGCGTATTTATTCGGAATATCAAAAAGACATTGTTCTTGATTATAAACTTCCAGATATTTCTTCTTTATCTAAAGAAAACAATGATCTTGTAAGAGAAGTTCATATGATGATTAAGAAGGTGTCGCAAGATATTGCTAATGAATTCCAGTTTAATACTGTAATATCTAAATACAGAGAATTCGCCAATGTTATTTATAATTATTTAAATAATAAAAAAGTATTCAATGATGAAGAGAAAATGGTATTTAGCTTTGCAACAGTTACATTTTTAAAGCTGTTTGCTCCTGTTCTTCCTCATATGGCAGAAGAAATTTATGAAGGTCTTGGTGGTAAAGATTCCGTTCATAAACTTGAATGGCCAAAATATGAAGAAGCTTTAGCTAAAACAAGTACAATTACTTTAGTTGTTCAAATTAACGGTAAAGTAAAAGATAAAATTGAAGTTGATGCTGAAACAACAAAAGATGAACTTGAAAAAATTGCTCTTAACAGTTCTAAAATAAAAGAGTTAACCAGTGGTAAGCAAATTGTTAAAGTTATTGTAGTTCCATCTAAATTAGTTAATATTGTTGTTAAATAATTCTTTTTTTAAAAAAGACCGTATTTATATAATACGGTCTTTTTGTGTTTTAATTTTTATTTTTTATAATATTTATTTTATCTATCATTGGTGTAAATACAGATAACATTAATGCACCAAGAAGTCCGCTTACAAATCCGTCTATTTGAAATCCGGGTGAAAGTTTTCCAACTAATAAAAATAATAGTGCATTTACAACTAAACTAAACAAGCCAAGTGTTATGAAGTTTAATGGTAGTGATACAAATTCAAGAATCGGTCTTATAAATGTATTTACCATTCCTAGAATTAAAACTACAAATAGTGCACTAACAAATCCTGTTATTGTTATACCCGGTATAATCCAAGCAATAAACATAATTAATAAAGCAAACAAAATCCATTTCACTATCATATTCATAAGAAATCTCCTTTTTATGAATAGTAGCATTTTATTTTAAAGTTAATATGCACCTTTTAGTTAGACTTTAGTTCTTTTATATTTTGTGCAAGAATATAACCTCTATCTATAAGTTCTAGATTTAAATTATTTTCTTTTATTTTTTCAATTGTATATTTTACTAAATCATAAATTCTTTGAGGAATATTTTCTTTGTTTTTGTTATACCACATCATTTCAACATCAAATGCAAGATGTTTTACATTTGACTCCATTGACTTATTAATCCAAGCATTAATTTCTTCTTCTGAGTCATTAAAATCCGGTATTAATATAAATTTTGTTTTAACTCTGTCGGTTTCAGGCTGCACAGATGCATATTTTTTTATGTTTTCCCATACTTGATTATAAAAATCATATCTTTTAACTTTAATAAATGTTTCTCTTGTTCCTGAGTCTACGGATACAACTATATTTATTTTGCCTTCTTTTATTCCTTGTTCTACAACATTTGAATATTTTGTTGCATTCGTTAATACTCTTATACTTGATAAATCATTTTCTATAAATAATTTCAATAAATCATCAAATTCAGGTGCGACACAAGGTTCTCCACCTGCAATGGTTATATGTCCGCCTTTTCTTAAATAGCCTTTATTAGCCATATCTTTTATGGCAGGATAAACATTATACTGTTTTTGATGTGGTTTATCGGAATCATTTAACCAGCAATACACACAATGTTCATTACAAATTGTCCAATTATTAAAATTTATAAAAGAAATGTAGTCTTCACTATCCCATTCTTTTTCTTGCAAATATATGCAGTTTTTACATTCTGGAATAATATTTCCTTTTTTCATTTGGTTTCTGTATTTTCTTTTTATATTAAAGAAATTTTTCCAATTTATTAATTCTCCATAGTAATTTTCAATTATTTTTTTATACCCCTTTTCTGTTGGAGGAATTCTACAACAAAAATTAATACTATCTGTAAAAAAATCTAATCCGTGTTCGATTAAATCACAGCTTATATATTTCTTTTTCTTTTTAAATAAAATATCTAAAATCCTGTTTAGCATAATATAGTTTCTTTTATTTCATCTATTGGTGTATTTAAGTAAAAATTTCTAAAAGCATTTATATTTAATATATTATCCTTTAAATCGAAAAATAATTCATGTTGTTTTATTTTTGATAATTCAACAGGATGTAAATAAGAAATTTTAAATGTTGTTTCATCAATTTTATTCAAATCAATCATTTCAGATTCTTCAAAAAGAGTTAATGCACATTCCACTGTTTCTTCATTAACACATAATGCTTTTGCTGCACGATTTATATCTATTTGTCCGTTAAGATTAGAAAGAGAATATTTCAGCATTCCTGAAAATTTTGATACAAAACTTTCTGTTCCTAATTCGGTTATATTGAAATTCATTAAATGTATTAATTGGGCATTTGTATCATTTATAATTTTTATAAAATTATCTTTACTTATCGGAACATCAAAAAACATTAATTGTTCAATATTTGATGGAATATTATCAATGGTAAAGAGTTTATTTTTGATTTCATCAGGTAATTTAAGTTGCGCTATTAATGTCGGATTTTCAATGTATATTGCTGTTGATTTCTTTGTTGATAAAATGAAATCTATAACTTGAACTAATATATTTTTTTTATTTCTGTGATCTAATATTTTTATTTCTGATAAATTTTCTTTTTTATTTAATAATTCAGAATGAATATCTTCTATCATTAACTGAACATTCGTTATATTGTTGAATGTATTTAATTTTAGAGAGAATAAAATATCCAATTCTGAATTAATTGGTAAATTGAAATCCGGGTAATTCCACTTTACACAATCAAAACATTCTGAATTATTTTTTGATATGTACATTTTTAAATGATTATTATTTTGTCCCATCATTTTAAAATTGTTCAATGTTGCATTTTTTAGTACAAATAATGGTGAAGGATTAGCAGATCCAAAAGGTTGAAGTTTATCAATTAAATTTACCGTATCAACTGTAATATCAGAAACATCTAATTCCATATCTGCTTCAATAACAATTTCTTTAAAATTAATATTTTGTGAATGTTCTTCAATCGTTTTATTTAATTCTTTTTTAAATGCTTCGAATGTAATTTTATTTTCATCAAAAGAAAAGCCTGCAGCCATTTTGTGTCCGCCAAAACCTTCAAATTTATCTTTATGTTCTGATAAAATTGAGTGTACATTTAAGTCTTTTATACTTCTGCAAGAACATCTTATTATATTGGGGCGATTTGCATCTTTCGTCATTAGAAAAACAGGTTTATTAAATTCTTCAACAAGTTTTGAAGCAACAATGCCAATAATTCCTATGTGCCAATTTTCATCAAATAATATAATGCTTTTTTTATTTTCTTTTAAATTATTTTGATACATTTGTTTTGCACTGCATAATGTTTTGTCGCAAAGTTGTTGTCTTAGAATATTCAAATCATTTAATACTTTTACCGCTTCGTCAAGTTCTTCATCGTCTTGAGAAATAAGTACTTTTATTGCAGTCATCGGAGATTCAAGTCTTCCTGCTGCATTTAATCTGGGTACAATTCCAAAGGCTATATTATCAGATGTAATTGTACCTATATTTTCGATTGAAGATGCTTTTAAAAGTTTTTGAATACCTTTATGTTTGCCATTTCTTATGAGTTCAAGTCCCATTTCAACTATGCTTCTGTTTTCCCCTATAAGCTCAACAACATCACCGATTGTCCCAACTGCAGCAAGTGGAAGAATCTCATGTACAAAATTTTCTTTGTTATATTCTTCTAAAAGTCTGCAAGCTAGCTTGAAGGCTACTCCAACGCCTGCCAAATAGTTTAAACTTTGTATTTCATCAATATCAAGTGAAGAATCAATAGAATTTGGTGCTTTAGGGTTTAGTATTGCATATGAATCAGGTAATATTTCAGGCGCTTCGTGGTGGTCAGTAATTATAATATCCGTATTAAATCCTTTTGCAAAGTTTACTTCACTAATGTTCGAGATACCACAGTCCACTGTAATAATAAGTTTTGATTTTCTTTTTGCAATAATTTTTACTAATGCTTTCGTATTTAAGCCGTGGCTTTCAGAATTTCTATCTGGAAGATAAAAATCAACATTTGCACCAATTTCTTTTAATGTTAGATATAAAAGAGCTGTAGAAGTTACACCATCTGCATCAAAATCACCATATACCGTTATGTGCTCATTTTTTTCTATTGCTGTTTTTATTCTGTTTACAGACTTTTCCATGTCCAAAAATACATTTGGTGATGAAAGTTTAACCTTAAGCGGATTAAGGAATTCTGTTATTTTTTCTACAGTATCAATTCTACGATTTACAAGCAAAGTTGCAAGGACTTTATTGCCATTGCAACTTTTAATAATTTCATCGGATACTATATTCTCTTTTGTTTTCCACACTTTGCGGACTGACATTAATATATTTCTCTCTAATCTTTAAAATCGTCTTTTTCTTCATTGAAGAATTCTTCTTGTTCAAGTTCTCTTTTTAATTCTTCAACATCTTTATCTTCTTTTATTTTATCTATAACTATTTTTGCCATTTCTTTTGCAATGATTTTTTGCGTATCAGGTGGTGTATTTTGAAGCATATTTATAGCAGCTCTTACTGTTCTATCAATATCGTACCATCTGGAATTAGCTCTTGTATCCATTCCTTCTTCAACAGCTTCAATAATTTCATTAACATCTGTATATTCGCTAAATGCTAAATTATGTTCAACAATGATTTTTATAAGATTTAATGCGACTTTTATTTGTGTCTCATCATCAGAGGCTTCAAGTGTTTTCATTGAACGTGATAAAATAGGATCTTTATCATACCATCTTCTTCTTTTGTTGCTGTATTCTTCACGCATATATACCTCTCTTTACTAGCCGTTTTTAAATTTTACACCATATTCAACATTTGGATACTTCCATAATATGTTATTTTTTTCGCATGCTATTTTACAAGCACCACATTCAAGACAATTTTCATATCTTATTGTCATTGTACATTTTTTTTCGTTCCATTCATATACATTCGCCGGACATATATATGTACAATATTTTTCTTTACACCGCATGCAAAGATCATTATCTAACGATAAATGACTCTCATTATCTTTATTATATTTTAAACTTGCTAATTTTTCATTAATATTCATTTTTTTAAACATTTCTCCAAAGCAAAAAGTCCTATAGGTATTGATTTTGTAATGCCTCCTGATTTTAAAATTTTAGATAAAAATTTTCTATATTTAGCCCTTTTGGGTATTCCATCTGCAGAAGATAAAATTTCAAAAAATTCACATGCTAATTCTGGATATATAGATGTTATTGTCTTTATATTTTTCTTTAAGAAAGGAATTGTATTATTGTGTGTTTTCAAATCTTTAATAATTATGCTATCTTGCAATTGTTTGTAATATAAAGATAATGTTGAAGCTGAGAAATCACCTTTATTAAGTGCATATATCGCAGTTTCTGCTGCCAATTTTCCACTGAGCATTGCTAAGTTTGTGCCTTCAAAATGTATATTGTTAACAAATCCTGCAGCATCTCCTATTATCATTACTCGGTTATCATATACCTTTGGAATATTATCTATGCTCCCTTCAGGTATAAGATGAGCTGAATATTCAACAAATTCTGCATCTTTTAGATAAGATGCTATTGTTGGATGTTCTTTTAAATCATCCAATAGTTCATAAGGTTTTATTTTATTCTTTTTTAATTCGTCTAATGAAACTCCTATACCGATTGAAATTGTGTCTTTATTTGTGTACATAAAACCCATTGCAAACATATTCTTTAACGGACCACCGAGTATTTTTGCTGCAACACCTGTTTCTGAGTCAATATTAAATTTATCTTCCAATCTTTGTTTTGGTAGTTTATATACTTCTTTTACACTTAGCGTTACATTTGAATCATTATAATTTTTTCTTAGTCCTATTTGCTTTGCTAATAATGAGTTTACCCCATCTGCAATAATTACAATATCTGAATAGAATTTTTCGTATGGGGTTTGAATACCTACAATTTTTCCGTTTTCTATCAATAGCTCATTTACTAATGTTTTTGGTGCATAGTAAGCCCCTTCTTTTTGTGCTTGTTCAATACACCATTTATCCCATTTAGAACGTAATACAGTAAATGCTTTATATGAACCTTTTGAAGAGTATCGATAATTAAACTCTGTTGATTCATAATCCGTTAACATGAAAATTTTATGTTCCGTTATAGATCTTTCTATAGGGGCTGTTTCCCAAAATTTAGGGAAAATCTCGGCAGTTTGTTTTGCATATATACAACCGCCAAACATATTTTTCTCGCCCGTATTGTTTGCTCTATCAACAACTAGAACCTTTTTTCCCGCTCTTGCAAGTGTTATTGCGGCACTAACTCCTGCTGGACCTGCTCCTACTATTATAACTTCTACTTTGTTTTTATCTGCCATATGCTACCTATATCTCTCATTATACAATTAATTTTTTGCTTATAGCAACTATAAAGAATATTGTAAAATAATTTGATAATTGTGTATTTGTAATTTAACATGTAGTTATGTTTAGAAAATTTATTTTAATAATATTTTTAATAATAATTTCAACAAATATTGTATATGCTAAAATTGATGTTGTATATCCTACTTCAAAGGAATTGACAGTTGAATCTTCTTCGATTTACTTTTCTGGTAATACTGATTATGGTGCTAAATTTTATATAAATAATCAAGCTGTTAAATTATGGAATAATAATTTTTTTGTTCACGTTGTTCCTCTTAGTTTTGGTAAAAATAAAATTAAACTCACAGCTGTGAAAAATGGCAAAAAGGAAGAACTTATATATATAATTGATAGGAATAAATATGTAAAAAAAGAACAAAGTGCTCCTCAATTTCAACAAAAAAATCAAAGCGATGTTATTTATACGAAGGTAATAAAAGCAAATGCAACAGTTAGAGAAAAACCTACAAAATTTTCAAATAGAGTGGTTGATTTACCTTTGAATGTTATATTATATCTTGAAGGTAAAAAGGGAGAGTATTATAAAATTGAAGAAACCGGTCCGACGCAATATTGGATTCATGAATCTAATGTAAAAGAACCTGTAAAAATATCAAATAAAATTAAAGCTAAATTTTTAAATCAGAAGTTTTATTCTGATGATAAATATGAGTATTGTAAGATTTATTTATCTCACCCAGTTCTTTTTCAAACAAAACAAATTGAAAATACAATTGAATTAACATTATTTGGCGTTGAAACAAAAGATAATGAAGGCAATGTTCTTCCTAATTATAAATATAAATTTGAATTTAATGATTCTGTTATAGCATACGATTGTTATTATGAAGATAATAATTTTATATTTAGAAAAGCAAAGTTTCCAGTTGTAGTTAATGAAGATTATCCGTTAAAAAATATTAAAATATTTGTTGATGCAGGTCATGGCGGCAACGAAAAAGGTGCAGTTGGTCCAACAAGAGTTAATGAGAAAGATATTAACCTTTCGATTGCAAATTACCTTGTTCAATATTTAAAATCAGCTGGAGCTGATGTTATTACATCCAGAACGGATGATAGTAAAGTTGGTTTGTACGAAAGAGTTGATATATCAAAAAAGAATGATGCTTTAATTTCAATAAGTATTCATAATAATTCTATGCCTATTGGAGGAAATCCATATATTGGTAATGGTACAGAAGTTCATTACTATAACGAAAATGCAAAATTACTCGCTGAAATCATAAATAAAAACTTAGCTATTGACTTGAATTTAAAAGATAATGGTATACATAAATCAAGTTTTGTTATGACAAGACAAACTCTTCCACTTTCAGTTTTAGTAGAAGTCGCATATATGATAAATCCAGAAGAATATATTCTCTTGCAAAATTCACAATTTCAAAAAAATATTGCCAAATCTATCAAAAAAAGTATCGAAAAATACATAATTATGATAAAAAACTAAATTTTGTGTTATAATTTCAACGCAAAAGCCGAAAATGGAGATATTTTTATGATTGCATGTGAAGGAAAAATTAAATCTGATTATTTAAAGACTGTAATTGAAAAAACAGAGGCAAAAAACTTTAATGAAAAAGAATTTATTCAAGCTTTAAAAGAAGTTCTTTTTTCACTAGAGCCCGTAATTATTAAGAATGAAAACGAGTATAAATCTTCCGCATTGTTGGAAAGATTAGTTGAACCTGAAAGGGTTATTTCTTTTAGAGTACCTTGGGTTGATGATAAAGGTCAGGTTCATGTAAACAGAGGTTTTAGAATTCAATTTAATGGTGCAATTGGCCCTTATAAAGGTGGTTTGAGATTTCATCCTTCTGTAAACCAAAGTATTATGAAATTTTTGGCATTTGAACAAATCTTCAAAAATGCTTTAACCGGATTACCTATTGGTGGTGGAAAAGGTGGAAGTGATTTTGATCCTAAAGGTAAATCAGATATGGAAATAATGAAGTTTTGTCAAAGTTTTATGAATGAACTTCAAAAACATATTGGACAAGATGTTGACGTTCCTGCTGGTGATATTGGTGTTGGCGGAAGAGAAATTGGCTATCTATTTGGTCAATACAGAAAAATTAGAAATACATATGAAGCAGGTGTTTTAACAGGCAAGGGACTTGAATATGGCGGTTCCTTGGCTAGAAAAGAAGCTACAGGCTATGGTTTAATGTATTTTATGCGTGAAATGTTAAAGGCAAATAATATACAAGTTGAAGGAAAAACCGCAATTATATCAGGTTCTGGTAATGTTGCTATTTATGCTTGTGAAAAAGCTCAGGAAATGGGTATAAAGGTTGTTGCAATGAGTGATTCTTCCGGTTGTATATATGATGATAATGGTATAAACCTTGATGTTATAAAAGAAATAAAAGAAGTAAAAAGAGACAGAATTAAAGAATATTTAAATTATGTTTCTTCCGCTCAGTATTATGAAAATGGTATTAATATTCCTGCTATTTATAATATAAAGGCTGATATAATACTTCCTTGTGCTACACAAAACGATATTAATTTAGAAACAGCTAAACAGCTTGTTTCTAATGGGGCTGTTGCAGTAGGTGAAGGTGCTAATATGCCTTGTACAAATGAAGCTGTTGAATACTTTATTGAAAATAATGTTCTTGTTGCTCCTGGTAAAGCAGCAAATGCAGGCGGTGTTGCTACTTCTGCTCTTGAAATGAGTCAAAATTCATCAAGATGTTCTTGGACTTTTGAAGAAGTTGACAAAAAATTAGAAAATATTATGGTTAACATATTTAAACAATGTAGTGAATCTGCAAAAGAATATGATTTTGCAAACAATTATGTTGTTGGGGCTAATATTGCTGCATTTAATAAAATTTCAGGTGCAATGATAGCACAAGGAATAATTTAAAATAAGGACAAAATAAAAGAGCTCCCCAATCTTGGGGAGCTCTTTTATTATTTAATCTTCAATTTCTTCTTCAACTTCTTCTATATATTGAGCAACCTTATCAAATTCTTCATCATCTTCAATTGTCTCAAATGTATATTCTTCTCCATCTTTTTTAAGGCGCATTACTAAAACTTCACTTTCTTCATCTTTTGTTTCAGTATCTTTTGGGAGAAGAAGAGCATATTCTATATCTTCAACTGTGACAATATCTAATAATTCAAAAGTTACTTTGTTTCCATCTTCGTCAAATGTTTCTATAAATTGTTCTTCTTTATTTGTCATTTTTTTCTCTCTTTCTATTATTATTTAGAGTTATTATAATTTCTTTCGTGGACTGTCTAAGTATTGTTGTAATATAATGCATGCACTTTTTAAATCGACAAGTTTCTTATCTTTTGTATATTTTCTTCCTGTTTGTGCAAGAATATATTCTGCTTGTTTACTTGTAAGTCTTTCGTCTTCAAATATTATTTCGTATTCATCTTTAAAATTATTTGCAAACTCAATGCAGTCTTGTGCTTGTTCCCCTATTGTATTGTTCATATTTTTAGGTAAGCCTGCTACAATTTTCTTTACATTATTTTCTTTGCATATTTTTTTTATTTTTTCTATTGCAATATTTTCCGGTTCTCTTGCTATTGTTTCAACAGGATGAGCAATAAGCCCCATAAGATCGCTTATTGAAATTCCTATTCTTTTTTTTCCTATATCTAAACCTATTATTTTATTCATCTATCCAATGTCTTTTTAGTATATTTATTATTTTCTCAATCTTTTTAATATCATAATTTTTATTTGTTGCATTTTTTTTATTGAATATGTTAGTTGTAAAAAAAGATTCCTTTATATTTTCTTTTAGCCCAATATAATAGTTAAATATGCTTCTCTGAATAATTATTATTTTAAATAAGGTAAATAATTCATTATTTTTCAATATTGTATAAAAATTATCTGCTTCTTTTAATAGAAAATTATTTCTTAAAAGATATATCAGATTGTAAAATCTATTTTCCCAAATAATTAACTCCTCTTCATTAAAAATTTTGTCTATATTATCTTTTATTTCTTTGTTTATATTTTTAATATTAAGTTCGTCTTCTTTATATATGTCTTCTATAAATGTTTTTATAACATTATTTTCACTTGGAGTAATAAACCATCTTAAAGTAAAATCTTTTGTTAAAAGCGTCAATGCATCATTTTTTGAAATAAGTTGTTGTCTGCAATTTGTTTCTGTATATGTTTTTAAATCGTCACTTAATATCTCTAAATCACTTGTAAATGTATTCCAACAAATAAATTCATATGGAAATTTTCTTTTTTTCTTGATTGAAATATTAATTGCATCTTCAATTTTTGTTCTTACATATTCAGGTTTTACTTTATATTTTCCTTCTGTTTTATAGAATTTACCAATAACTTTTATTAATTCTTCTTGTGATATGTTAAAAAAACCAAAACAGTCAATTATGCCTAACTTATCATTTATAACGATTGCTATTAGAATATATTTTGAATTTTCATTTTTTCTGGAGATAAGTAAAGCTTGGTTTCCATTTCCATCAGGTATTGTTGTATAAAATTCGTAAGGAATTGAGTTATTTATAATATTTGTGAAATATTTTTCTGCTTTTTCTTTTGTTGCTCCTGATAATTTTAATTTTTTTAATCCAATATTACAAGCATTTATAATCTCTTTATTTGAACTGGTTGCTATTAAATATTCAAAAGGTTTTATTGCTAATGGTGATTTTGAATCAGATAATATATTTATTGTTTCTAGAATAAATTTATCTTCAAAATCTGAATATAAAATTGGATATAAGATATTTGCAAGAATATCACCCGAATAATCCATTTTTAATGAGTTTAGCAACAGACTTCTATCTTTTGAGGAAACAGCTGAAACAAAATCTAGAAAATCTAGCATTGATTCAGGATTTAGTAATGCATTTTCTAAAAGCTTTTTTGTTTCTTTATCCAAAACCTCTTCAGGATTGTTAAAATATGAAGGTATATCATTATAGTTATATTCGGTACCAATAATTCTTAAAAGTTGTACTAGTTTATATTTTGATTCGTCAGAAAGTCTTGTTGACTTTAGTAAACTCAGTACTTGTTCTTTTATATAATGATTAGGTACAATATTTTTTAATATGCATCCGGAAAAAGAATATTCATTTTCATTCATTTTTATGTATTCTTTAATGAATACATTGAACAATGTTTCTTTATCATCAATGCAATCTAATGTCTGAAGTATATAATCTAAAAATTCTTTATTATAAGATGAATTTGATTTTATTTCAGAAACAGTGGATAGAACTTTAGCACGGATTTGAAGTTTTGAAAGTTGAGACATTATTTAATTTTGCTCCAAAAAATATCGAGAATCTTTTGTGCTTCACCTGATGGTAATTTGTCTTCTAAAATAAGATATTGAACTGCGATCATAGTGCATTCTGAACAAATATTAACTCCCGGTCCCTGAACCATTTTAGCTACTTGAGTATTAGGACGACCACAGAAACTGCAAATGACTGGTTCTTGGTTTTTTTGAACATCTTCTTTGTTTGTCTCTTTTGTTTTATGTCTAGCATTTTTTAATGAAACTATTTTTTCTGAATCACTCATGATTATCTCTTAATAAACTACTCCTCCAAATATTGTATACTATTTTAGAAATATTGCAAAATTTTCATTTTAAGTTTATATTGTATTAAGTCATAGGGGATTTTTATGAAAAAGATATTATTGTTATTTACAATTTTATTTGTATCTGTAATTACAACAGCTTGTATAAATAATCTTGCAATACAAGAATTGAATAATAAAGCAGAATCGTATATGGACAAAGGTGATACTGAAACTGCAATATGCCGTTTAAAATCAAGTCTTGATTTAGATAATGAAATATATCAAACACATTATAATCTTGCAGTTGCTTATAATAGTGTTGGAAATTATGAAGGTGCTGTAGAAGAATTAAAAAAAGTTATTGAGTTAAAACCAGATTTTGCTGATACATACTATACATTAGCAGTTGCAAAAGAAGCTTTGGCATATCAAATTATTGAAAAAGTCCCTGATGAAAATAATATAGTATCTGATATATCTATGGATGAGATTGCTAAATTTAATGATAAAGCTGCTGATGCTGTTGAAACATATAATTTGTATTTAGTGAAAAAGCCTGATGCTTCCGAATCAGAACAAATTAACTCTAAAATTGCGGAATTAAATAAAAAAATAAAAGAGTATACAGATATTTATGATGGTAAAAATCTTGAAAAAGAAAAGAAAATTCAAGAAGAAGTTTTACCTGTTGATAATAGTACTGAAATATTAGAGTAAATATGTTTCAATCCCCTGGAGATATTGCTTATACAATAGGTGTTATTGATATTCACTGGTATGGTGTAATAATGTCAATTTCAATACTGTTGGGTTTGTTTGTCATTTTTTTCATAAAGAAACATTACTATGATGATATATCAATTGATTCAATATGTGATTTGTCTTTTGTTCTTATTATCTTTGGCATTATTAGTGCTCGTTTATATTATGTATTATTAGATTATCACTATTTTACAAGACATCCATTTGAAATTTTCTCAATTTGGAATGGTGGAATTTCAATACAAGGTGCAATAATCGGCGGAATTTTAATTGGTTTAGTGTATGCGAAGCAAAATAATATTAAATTTTTAAGGTATGCTGATTTGTTTTCTTTTGGATTAGTAACAGGTCAAATTTTCGGTCGTTGGGGTAATTTTTTTAATTCTGAAGCTTTTGGTTTGCCCACAGATTTGCCTTGGAAACTTTATATTCCATATGCATCAAGACCTATAGAATATAAATCTTTTGAATTTTTTCATCCTACATTTTTATATGAATCAATATTAAGTTTTTGTATTTTAATTGTTTTGTTTTTTATATTGAAAAAACTTAAAAATAGAAAAGATGGTTTAATCTTTTTTATGTATATAATTTTATATTCTTTAGCCAGAATTTTTGTTGAATCAATTAGAATTGACAGTATTATATCTTTTAATAATATACATATTGCTCAAATAGTTGCTTTATTTTTTATAATTTTTTCAATGATTTGTATAATATTTTTATATAAGAACAAGTTATAAATTTTGTAATAAAATAGATTTGATTTATAATATTTGTATGAAAAGAAAATATATTTGGCTAATAGAGATTGTTATTTGGCTTTTGATTATTTCAAGTGGTCTTTTTGTTTTTATATATAAGACTGCTGTAAAAGATAATGTTCAAAACACATATTATATATTTTTTGATGATGTTGATGGTTTAGTTGTTGGTTCGCCTGTTCGTTTAATGGGTATAAATATAGGTTATGTTAAAGATGTAAAAATTTTTGATAATAAAGTATTTGTATCTTTCCTTGTTACGAAAAAAAATATTCAAATACCAAAATGTGCAACAGCTTCAATTCAATTTTACGGTTTGGGTGGTTCTACTTCTTTAGAACTTAATCCGTCAACAGCATCAGAATTTGATAATAAAGAAGAACTTATACCTTCTGCCTCTTATCGAGTTCAAGACTTTTGGGATGGACAGAAGCTTGCAGCTAATGTAATGATTGATATATATGGTGGAGTTGGTCGCACAATACAAGCTTCAGGATTATTGAAAAACAAAGAATTTCTTATGCAAAGTTCTTTGGTTGGCAATATTTCTCGTCAAACAAGCGAAATTAATACTGCTCAATCGGTTATTATATTCAAATTAACAAAAAGCACATTCGATTATGTTAATAATAAAAGCATTCAAAATTATGAAGAAGTTGATAATAATCAAAATTATTTAAATGAAAATAGTATGAAGGAATAAAGTAATGAATAAGTTTTCTAATGTCTATGTTGTAAATCATCCTTTATGTTGTCATAATCTTAGTATAATAAGAAATAAGAATACCAATGCTGAAGTATTTAGAAATGCTATAAGAAGAATAACATATCTTCTGTTTTATAAAGCAACTGAAGATTTAGAACTTGAAGATATAATTGTTGAAACGCCATTAGAATCTTGTAAATCAAAAATTTTGAGTAAAAAAAAGGAAATTATAATTGCGCCAATACTTAGAGCTGGTTTAATTTTTTCTGATATTGCAAATGAAATTATGCCATATGCAACTGTCCGTCATATTGGTATGTATAGAGATGAAGATACATTAACGCCAGTCTGGTATTATAATAAAATTCCTGTTGAATTTGAACATCCTGAAGATAAAATTATTTTAATACTTGACCCAATGCTTGCAACAGGAAATTCTGCGATAGATGCTATTAAACTTTTTGCAAATAAAAAAGTACCGCATAATAATATTCGTTTTGTTAGTTTAATATGTGCACCAGAAGGTTTGAAAAAAGTCCAAATAACATATCCTGATGTAAAAATTATAACTGCAAGCATTGATAATTGTTTAAATGAACACGGATATATAAGGCCTGGTCTTGGTGATGCAGGTGACAGAATATTTAATACGGTAGAAAATTAATGTTTTATTTTGATGATTTTTATGAAAAAAAAGTATTAAAATCATCATTATTATCTGATGTTGATTGTTTTTTTACAACTCGCGATTTTGTTTTAACTTCTGCATCTAGAACTGATTTGGATTTTGAAGCAAACGAAAATAGAAAATTTCTTATAGAAAAATTTAATTGTAAAGGAATTTATACAGCAAAGCAAACACATAGTTCAAATGTTCAAATTATAAAATTTGGAAAATATTTTTATGATGATACTGATGCTTTAATTTCAGATGTCAATAATTCATTATTAATACTTAATTTTGCAGATTGTGTCCCAATCATTTTATATTCAAAAAAAGATAATATTGGTGCAGTTGTGCATGCCGGATGGCGTGGAACTGCTTTAAAAATTCTAAAAAAGACGGCATTAAAAATGAATGCTGATTTTAATGTAAAATTGGATAATATTACAGCTATAATTGGTCCATCTATAGGGAAATGTTGTTTTGAAACAGATGAAGATGTTTTTAACAAACTTATAGAAGATAAAAGTCAAAAAAAATTTTATGAAAAAAAAGGCAATAAATATCATATCGATTTAAAATTATTGAATTATAGCCAGCTGGAAGAAATTGGAATAAAAAATATAGACATTTGTAGCTATTGCACATGTTGTATGTCTGATATATTTTTTTCATATAGAAAAGAAAATGGAATTACAGCAAGACATTCTGCTGTCTTAAGGATAAAGGGGATATAAAATGTCAGTAATAGAAAAATTAGCAGTAATATCAGATACAATAACAAAAGTAATGAATTTTGTATTGTCAGATGAAATAGTCAAACCTGATTTTGACGAATATCTTGCAACTTTATCTGCAAAAAATGCTGAGGCAAGCAGAATTCAAGTTCTTCTTATTCCATATATATTTGAAAGACGATTAACTGAAGAAAGAAAGACTATAATTGAATTATTTGAAGAGAAAAATACAGATTTAACAAGTACAGAAAAAGAAATTTTAAATAATCTTTCACATTCATTTGCTTCAGTTTTTGAAGTAAGAAGAGTTCTTAGTAATGGTTTTGAATTATATAATCTTGTTAATGAAAAAATGTACAAGGTGTTATCTTTAGTAAAAATGAATAATTTTAGAGGAATTACTCCGGGACAATTTGCACTTTGTAGAATTTTTCCAATGAATAATGAGTTTTATCTTTTAGAAATCTCAAATGTAATTTCCAGTATTAATAAAGAAGAAGTATATAAATATGCTATTGCCAAAATAATTGAAAAGCCAGAAGATGCATATGAACAAAATCCCAAAAAACAAGAGCAAATAGAATCCTTGGTAAAAACATTTGGAGAGAAGTTTATAAAATGTTTTGAAACTGATGAAATTATAACAACCAATCTATATGCTGATAATTTGATTAATATGTTTAATCTATACTGTGATACAGATGAATTACCTTCAAAAGATGAAATTTTAGATAACATAAAACAAGTAGAAAATAACAGGTATTTTACTGTTTCAGATTTTAAAAATTCATATTCTGATTTTATGGAAAAGTCTTTAGAAGGTTTTTCTTCTCATTCTTCTATATATGACATTGGGATTATTTATGATAAAGAACTTGGATTATTTGTTATACCTTTTTATCAAACTTTTTGTAAAATTTTCGAGGAAGATGATTATAAATCTGTTCAAGGTTATAAAGATTGTATAAAAAACTTTTTGGAAAATGATAAAGTGCCAGCAAATATTATACGAAGGGTTGCTGCTAAATATGGAAATTTTATAGATAGAATAAATCAAATTTTAGAAACATCATATAACATTGATTCTTTGTTAAATTATTATAAGCCTGACTCTGTAGATAAGAAAATATATTCTTCTGCAAGTGTTTTGTATGCTTCAAAAATATTTGAAAAAATGATGAATGTTGTATCTCATAAAGAAGAAATTAAGCCAAAATATGGTATTGATTATTCAAATGTGGGAAGAAATGATAAATGTCCTTGTGGAAGTGGAAAAAAATATAAAAATTGTTGTATGCAAAAATAGTATTTTATATGATATATATTGAAAAATAAGAAGATAAAAATAGCTGGAGGATTATTTGTATTAGTATTAATTTTAAAACCAATAGATAAATATGTTTAACATATTTTAATAAAAAATGCGGTTGAACATGGACTTTATTACTTTTCTAAAAATTTAAGTAAAAAATAACTATTTATGTTTATAGAAATTACAATATTTTTGTAGTTTGCAATTATTACAGTTAGGTTTTGTTGGTTTACATATATTTTGTCCAAGAGTTACAAAGAGAGTATTAATATCAGACCATAATTCTGTGGGCAAATTTTCCTTTAATGCAAATTCTGTTTCTTCTGGTGTTTTTGTTGAAACAATACCTAGTCTATTTGAAATTCTATGTACGTGAACATCTACACATATGCTTGGTAAATGATAGCCTTTTGACATCACTAAGTTTGCAGTTTTTCTTCCAACTCCTTTAAATTTTATAAGTTCATCAATATCTTTCGGAACAATAGAGTTATAGTTGTTGTATAGTTCTCTTGCTATATCTAAAATTTGTTTTGCTTTATTTTTATAAAAACCAACAGGATATATTGCTTTTTCTAAGTCTTCTAGTTTGACATTTAGAAAATCTTTTGGTGTTTTTCCTAATTTGAGCATTCTCATTGTTGCAGGATATGTTGTTCTGTCATTAGTTCTTAAAGATAATATACACGCAATTAAAACAATAAACGGATCGTGAATATCTTCCATAAACTGTACAAATTGAGTGTATGGCAGATTCATTTCTTTTATGTTTTTTATTATTTTTTCAAAATTCTTAATCATAATTTTATAAATATTTTATATCATAAATTTTTATTTTTAAATTAAAGTTTCAGTAAAAAGTTTCGATAATAGGCAATATAAAAATGAATGAGAAAGGATATTTATGGCGTTTTTAAATGAAATTTCAAATTTGTTTAGCGTTTTGTTTAAAGGAGATATTCAAAAGAGTGAAAAGAAAACTACTGATGAGGAATCATCTATTTTTAGCGGGTTTAACAAAAATGAATCAAATATAAACGATCAAAATATTGATCAAGTTTATATACAATCTTATGATGATGTTTCTGAACAACTATTTATAAATAAGGAGATAAAAAGGAACGAAGAATTTTCTGAAAAATGGAAAAATGATTTGAATTCTACATTATCAAATGCAAATATTCCGGATGATTTGAAAGATGAGTTATCTGCTTTATATGATAGTCTAATAAAGACAGGAGACCAATCAAATAAAGATAGAATAAATGCAAAAATAAAACAATTATTTGCTGAAGAGGAAAGTAAACAAGCAAATAATAATGAGTTGGAAGAATTGTACTATAACTTAACTCTTAGCGCCAATCGTGTTTTAGAAGGTGCCGAGATAAAAGGATTATATGAACAGTTGTCTGAGTGTGTATCACAAAATCAGAAGTATGCTATTCAAAATGAAATTGAGCAGACACGAGCTGCTTATCAGGCCGAAGAGTCAAAGAACTTTATTCAATCTTATATATATCAGCAAGATTTGCCCGAAAATTTAAAAGGAGAGTTAGCTGATTTATATTCTGATTTATTTGAGGCTGAAGATATAAATAAGAAAGATGTTGTAGAAGCAAAAATAAAATTGTTCTGTGAAGAAAATCAAATTGATGAAAATAGTGAATTAATTTTAGGATTAAATTACAATGTTGCACAATCAGAAAAAAATCAAAAATTAGCAGATCTTTTTGCACAGTTATCTGAAGCATCTTCACAAGATATGCGCGACAGTATTGCTTGCGAAATAGAAACAACCAGAGCTGAATATGATTCTGAAATGGAATCAATTTCTCAAAAAATGCTTGTTAATGATTTAAATACCTCAAAAGAAACAAAAGATGAAATTTATAAGTTAATAGAAGAAATGGGTTATGCTGTTTCATCTTCACAAGTAGATTCCATTTCTGCACAAATATCTCAGATTATGCAAGAAGCAGGAGTTGATACTCAAAGCAGTACATATATTAATTTCAATTATTCAATTAAAAACATGCAAATGAATAATGAATTAAAGCTATTATATGAAGAATTGGGCGAAGCAACTTCAAAAGAACAAAAAGCTGAATTAAATAAAGAAATTAACGCAGTATTAGACAAGTATCAATCAGAGTTTTCATAAATAGCACTAAAAATTAAAGAATGTAAAAAGAGAGAAATTATATTTTCTCTCTTTTTTGTTGACTTGAACAATTAATTTGAGATAATTGTCATTAATAGGGAGAAAATCTTGAGCCGAAAGTTTATAGGAACAATATTTGGAATAGTTGCATCTACAAGCTATGGAACAAACCCATTGTTTGCACTTCCTTTGTATTC
>CALUUL010000014.1 GCA_944323945.1 Candidatus Gastranaerophilales bacterium | reverse complement strand
TCCATAACACATTTCCTTTTTATTAATAACTGTACATTAATACAGTACCCAAAAAGACTTTTTCTTAAACATAATTAATAAAAAATCATCGGTTATTTGTATATAGAAATGTGAATAATATATAATGAGAGGTAATATGGATAAATCAAAATTAAAAAAATTATTTTCAGGGTTATGCTGTAGTGTCTGCAAGCACGATTTTGATGAAGATGCAATTTTTATAAAAAGAGAAGAGAAAAATTTGCTGGTTTTACAAATTGTATGTCCTGAATGCGGCAAAAGTTTTGGACTTGCATTATTAGGTACTGGTGCTTTATCGATAAAAGATGAAGAAGATGATGCACTTGAAATTCAAGAATGTCCTTTGCCTATAAGTTATGATGATGTTTTAGATGCACACCATTTTATTGATAAATTGGAAAAGGACTGGACAAAATATATCCCTGATGAATTGAAAAATATTTAAGTTATAAGTCCCAATTTTCGCTTAGTTTTGCAAATTTAAAATCTTTGTAAAAATAGTTTAAAATTTGATAAGCATTATAACCTTGAGCAGCAAGGTTATTTGCTCCGTGTTGACTCATTCCTACGCCGTGACCGTTTTTCTTAGTTCCATAGTCAAAAGAAGGAACCGATTGTAAGAATGAACTTCCGGAACTCCATACTTTCGTTTGTCCGCCTGAACTTGCGTGGTAATATGTGGGGAGGACTCTTTTATCTTGGACAAGAACAATTCCTTTTGTATCGTCTACAGCTTGAGATGTTCTTGATTTTTCTGCACTTGCACCGCCATAAGCTTGATCTGCAGTAGTATCAACGAGATCAAATCCTTTAGAAGCATGTTTCCCTGCTGTTTTTGTTGCTACTGCATAGCTTCTTGCTGCAATTGCTTGTGCTTTAAGAGCTTCCAAATTCCATTTTGAAGGCATTTCCGATGGAACTACACCTTTTAGGTAATCTTCCAGCGGAACATCATTTATCAATGTTAAACCAGTGCCCCAATTAGTAATAAGAAAATTACCTCTATACCAAGCTTTTTTTGAACATAAAAAGCCAGGTGTTTTAGTTTTAATTAATACTTGATTTGTTCCAAGTGGAAATTCTTGTCTGTTAGAAACTACAGAAATTTCTTTACCTTTTGATTTGAATTGATAAACTTTCATTGGTTTAATTTCATATAATAACTTATTTTGAAATGCGTCATATATTTCACCAGAAACAGAGGAAGCAACTTTTACTTCTTTCACTTGTGTTTCTAAACCAATTTTTATAGCATCAGCTTTTTGTATGCTGCTACATAATATTATCAAAAATGTCAGAATAATTTTTCTGAAATGCATAACCCTAAACCATTGATAATTCCAGTTAACAACATAATATCACACAAAAAATAAGACATCTAAAAAATCATACATATGTATTAGAAAGCTGTAATAAAAATACTATATATCAACCATAAATATGGGTACTTTTGACTTTCAATATTATATCATTAAATAGAGATAAAAAGGGTAATTGTATGATAAACGGTGGTGTACATTTTACAGAAAGAGGAATAGTTCAAAACATTCGTGCTATGAGAATGCAAACTGCACTTATGGCAATTACAAATGAGAATGTTGTTGGGTTTGATAAAATCGGTTATCAAAGAAAAATACCTGTAGTGTCTTCATTTGCTGAGTTTATAGGTGAAGATGCAATTTCGACAACTACAGATGATACAATAGGTAGACTTGGATTAACAGAAAATCCTTTAGATGTTGCTTTGGCTGAAAAGGGTTATTTTCAAGTACTTACCAAAGAAGGCGTTAAATTAACGAGAGACGGAAGATTTAAAATGAATAAGAACGGTGAAATCTTATCTCTTGATGGTGATAAAATATTGACGAATATGGGGACTCCACTTGTATTACCGTTTGTGCCTGAAAAACTCGAAGATATTTCGATAGATTTAAATGGAGTTGTAAGAGTTTTAAATAATAAAACAAGAAAATTTGAAACGGCAGGAACTTTGTCTGTTGTTAGTCAAGACGGCATTGCTGTTTTGTCGCCTAATGTAAGGCAAGGATATAATGAATATTCAAATGTAAGTTTACAAACAGAATTTATGCAAGCAATGATGTATCCAAGAACATTCGAAGCAAATAGACAGTTATATCAAATTCAAAATTCAAATTTACAAAGAGTAATTTCATCTCTTGGCAGTTAGTTAGAAAGGTAATTAATGACAACAATACAAGGCATAATTAATAAGGGTATATATAACGCAGAACTTCAATTTGAAAAGATGGGTTATATTTCTTCAAATGTATCTAACTATAATACAAATGGATATAAATCTGTTCGTTTTGAGCAAATGTTAGATGAAAACGGATATCTTACAGGTGTAGAAAGAACAGATTTTTCTCAAGGTGCAATTCAAAGAACAGCAAGAGATTTCGATGTTGCAATAGATGGTACTGGTTTTATTCCTGTTACATCTCCTAATGGAGACGTAACATATACAAGAGAGGGATCATTTAAAGTTAATCAAGATGGATATTTGATTACAAATGACGGATATTTGGTTGGTGATGGTATTCAGATTCCTGTTAATTATGAAAATATTGCAATTAAGCCTGATGGTGAAGTAGAAATCTTTTCAAATGATGGAACACAAAGAGAAACTCTTGGTACAATACCAATAGTAAATTTTCAAAATCCTGAAGGGTTAAAAAAAGCTGATAATAATAAATATTATCTGACAGCAGAATCAGGTGAGCCTGTTCTAATAAAGAATCATACAAAACTGAAACAAGGAAGTTTGGAAGTTACGAATATAGATATATTAAATGAAGTTAATTCTATTTTAAGGTTGAATGCATCTATGCTTGCAAGTTTCAAAGTGATGCAAACAGTAAATGATATGTACTCAAAGACATTACAATTAAATCAATAGAAGGTGAGTAAATGATAATACAAAATAATCCTATGAGAAGTACGCTTCACGCATTAGATTTAATAGCAGAAAGACAAAAGGCGCTTTCTTGTAATCTTGCGAATATGGATACTCCAAACTACAAAAGAAAAGATATATCATTTTCTCAATATTTAGGTGGAACGGCAAATCCATTAGAAACTGCTTTGGCTGCTAAAATGGGACCATCTCCTGTAACAATAGAAACATCTGAAGAGAAAGTGAATCCTGCAACGGAATTATCCGAAATGCAAAAAAATTCTTTGTTATATACAGTTGCAGCAAGAAGAATGACTTCATTAATTACGGAAATGAAAACAGTTATAAATATGGGTAACGGCTAATGGGAATATTAAGTGCAATGAATGTAGGCTGTGACGGTTTAAAGGTTCACGGCATGAGATTAGACATATCATCCAAGAATATAGCAAACTTGGATACACCGAATTATGTCAGAAAAATTCCGTTGGTAGTATCAACTGACAGAAGTTCATTTTTGAGTGTAATGAATCAGATGAAAGAATCAACATTTGGAGCAGGTACTCTTCCTTATGCATCAGGAAGTGTTGCAATGGCCGGTGTCGTTGAAGATCCAACATTGGGTGACAGATTGTATAAACCGGGTCATCCTGATGCAGATGAAAACGGATATATAAGAACTTCAAATGTTGATCCTTTAGTTGAAATAACAGATGCAATAATGGCACAAAGAGCATATGAAGCAAGTTTAGCGATAATAACAATGTCAAAGTCAATGGCAGATAAGGCGGCAACTATAGGAAGCTAATAATATAAAAGGGTAGTGTGTAATGTTTACGGGTATGATACAAAATCTATTAAATTCATCAGGTCAAGCAGCTGCAATTCAAAGAGCTCAGCAGATTAATAATTATGTTCAATCTCAAAATAGAGCTTCTGAATTAACTGAAGGTGTTGAATTTAAGACTTTTGAAGATGTTATGAAATCATCTTTAAATGTTCATACAAGATTTAATGTAAATAAGCCTGCAAGTAATGTAAAATTTGGTTCTTTAACTACCAAAAAAGTAAATGCACAGACTGTTTCAAAAGATGTTCAGGATGTTAAAGCAAAAGATGAAAATATTTTTTCAATTCCCTATGTAACAACAACTAAGCAAACAGAAAAATCTCAAATAAAAGATTTAATTTTTAAAATTTCAAAAAAACACGGAGTAGATGAAAAGCTTGTAAATGCTGTAATTAAACAAGAATCCGGTTATAATCCGAAAGCAAAATCATCTGCAGGTGCGCAAGGTCTAATGCAATTGATGCCTGCAACAGCAAAATCTTTAGGCGTTAGTGATCCTTATAATCCTGTTCAAAATGTAGATGGTGGTGTGAGATACTTAAAAAGTATGATGGAAAGATATAATGGAAATGTAGTTCTTGCTTTAGCTGCATATAATGCAGGACCAGGAAATGTTGATAAATATGACGGAGTTCCTCCTTTTAGAGAAACTCAGAATTACGTAAAAAATGTACTTGCAAATTACCTATAATAGAAAGGCATAAAAATGATAGAAAATAGATTGGTACCAAATATTAATATTTTTTCAAATGTTTCATCTTCAATGCCTATTGATGAGTTTTCTCAAAAGGGTTTTGGACTAAGTAACCTGAATAGACAAGAAGGTGTTAGTTTTAAAAATGTTCTTTCCGGTATGGTTAGTAATTTAAATGCAGAAGTTGAAAAACCTGATCAATTATTAAATCAACAAATGATGGGTAATTCAGATGTTGATATACATGATGTTATGACTGCAGTAGCTAAAGCTGAACTTGGAGTAAGCCTTGCAGCTCAAATGACATCTAAAGTAGTAACAGCTTATAATACTGTTATGAATATTTCTATATAAACAACTTGAAGATATAATGAATAAGTGTAAAGTAGTTACCCAATATTTGAAATAATAGTATAATATCAAGTAGAAGATGATATATAGATTAGGGATTTATGAATATAAAAGAACTATTGCAGAATAAAACGGTACTTTATTCAGTTATTGGCGGGGTTTGTGCCCTGATATTTATCATAATATTGGTTGTATGTTTGTCTGTGGGTGGAAAGTCATCTACAGGTGAAGTCATAGATAAAATTGAAAAAGAACAATTTGATATTGTTACTACAGATAATCAAGGAAAAGCGCTTGAAATTCAAAGTATCTTGGCTAGAGAGAAAATAAATGCAAAAAGGAAATCAGAAGGTTCAAAAACAACCGTCTTTTTAGAAGCAGGTAAATATACAAACTCACAGAGAGATAGAGCGTTGTTGGTGCTGGTTAAAAGTGGGTTGATTGACCAAAATGTTGGTTTGGAAATTTTTGATAAAAATGATTTTACATCAACAAGAGAAGATAAAAGAATAAAATTAGCAAGAGCTGTTAATGGTGAGTTATCAAGATTAATAAGGCAAATGCCAAATGTTGATAATGCAACTGTTTTGGTTTCAATACCGGAAAGCTCGTTTTTTAAAGCAGATAAAAAGCCAATTAGTGCAACAGTTATGCTTACCGTTGCAAGTGGTGTTAAAATTGATGCTTCAGTTATAAAAGCAATAAAAAGTTTATTAATGGGGAGTGTAGTTGATTTATCTGCTGAAAATATATCTATAACTGATTCTAATGGTAATGTTTATAATAGTTTAGTTAAATCTATAGATGATCAAATCTCAAAAATACAAGAAAATGATTCATATATGCAAAATAAAGTTGCAGCTCAATTAGACATGTTGTTGGGACATGGAAATTATGTCGTTACTGTTAGTACATCCTTAAACCAAGTTCCAAAAGAAATAACAAGTATTCAATATAATCCTGATGGTAAAACATCTTTAACTGAACAAACATTTAGAGAAGGATTAGGTGATAATTCGCAAGATACAAACAAAGGTTCAGATGCTGTTAGTGTATATTTGCCAAATGGACTTCAAAATTCATCTTCTACATCTTCTCAAAATAAAAGTTATTCTAGAGAAGCAACTGAAAAGACATATGGAGTTGATAAAAAACATGTTAGTGAATATTACAAATCAGGAATAATAGAAAATATTTCTATAGCAGTAACAATGAATGCGGATTCTATGCCTCCAAATATGACAGAAGAGGAATTAAAATCACAAATTGCAAGAGCTGCATCCCCTAAAGTCAGTCCAAGTAATGTTTCCATTGCTTATGCAGAAACAATAGATCCATATCTTGCGTCAGATAGACCAGTTAACTTGCCAGTGCCGGATGCATCAGGAAATCCTTGGTGGCTCGCTATTGCATTGTTGTTAGCAGGTCTGGTTGTTGGTTTTGTTTTTGTCCATAAAAAATTAAAAGATTCTTCAAGTGAACAAGAAGAAGAGTTGAAAAAATTAAAGCAAAAGACAACTGAACAAGAAAAACAAATTGTCGATGTAAATTTGAAAGCAGCTGAATTAATAGAAAAGCAAACAATACTTACACAAGAATTATTAGAACATCAAAAACAATTACAAATTGAGAAGAAGAAAGAAGATGAAACTTCTTTAGATGAAGTTTTAGAAGAAGTATCATCAGATTTGGCTCAATCAGATAGTGAAAAAACATTGAAAGAATTAAAGAGTTGGATTGAAAAAGCATAATGGAGTAAGGAATGCCGATTAACGGTTTTGATTATAAAGCATTTGCAATAGATTTGGCAAAACAGGCTTTGGAAGTTTTACAACAGCCTGGTTCAAATGCTGCTCCTGATATATTAACCGATTCAGATAAAAAAAATATAGTTGAAACCGTTAGAAAGTTTTGTTTTATGGCAGGTGAGGCATTGAGTAATGATGCCCAATTAAAATTTAATGCAGAACAAGCAAGCTTAGTTACGCAATTTATAGGAGAGTGGACTTTTCATAAATCAATTGATTTGATAAAAGGACAAATTCCAACTCAAAGTAGAGAAGCAATTTTACAAATTATTGCCGCAAATATTTTTAATACTGCAAAGTTAGCAATAATAAAAAATATGCCGCAAGATGCACTAATTAATCTTGTTGAAGATAAAGTAAAGCAAGTATATAATGAAGAACTTCAAAAATTAGTAAAAAAAGGTATTCTATCACAAAATCAGTACGAAGTTGCTGTTAATACTTCTAATTTGAATGATATGGTTCAAAAGACAGAAGATGAAGCAAAATTAAATAAAGCAAATGTACAAGCAGATTCTAAATCTCCTTCGGCAAATGATAAAAAAGTTTTAAAACTAGCTGCATTAGCCATTGTTTTGAAAAGACTTCCGGAAGAAAAAGCAAATGAAATTTTGAATTGCTTAGATAAGCAAGATGTCAAACATGTTATCAATTATATGAAAATGAATAATATAGAAGATAAAATCGATCATAAAGTTATTATAAAATCACTTGAAGAAATAAGGAAAATATTACCTATTCAAGATACTATAAATGTTGAAAAGTTATTAAAGCAATATCATAAGTTAATAAAATCTACACCTGTAGATATCTTGAGTAATATTGCAATTAGTGAGCGTGAATCGGTTAAGGATTTTATATTGGATACAACTTTTCCGGCAGATAAGATATTCTCACCTCTTATTCTAAAATCTTTGGTAACCACAATAGAAGAAAAAATAAATGATTATTAAAAAAAAATATACAAAAATAAATCAAGTATCAAATGAAACACCAAATATAGAGGAATCTGTAGTTGTTGAAAAACCTACAGAAATTTTAAAAATAGAAACCAATAATGAGGAGATGGACAAAATTCAAAAAAATCAGATTGAAAAAGAGTCCATAAAAGATAAAGATATTAAAGAGGAAAATAATAATAAAAATTTAGTTGATTTAGATCTTTCCTTAGAAAATATTAAATTTGAACAGAGAGAAGAAAGACGAGAAGGAACAAGAAGAAGAGGGTACCGTAGAACTGAAGATAGGAATATAGTTTCTCGTGCTCAAAAAGATGCTTTAGCAATAAAAGCAGAAGCCAAAAAAGAAGGATACGAAGAAGGTTTAGCTTCTGCTAAAAGTGATATAGAAGATTTAAAGAGTAAATTTTCTGAGTTTTTTAATTATAAAACAGAGGTTTATGAAAAAGTTTCAGATTGTATTTATGAAGTTTCTATGGAAATCGCACGAAAAATAATTAATAAACAAGTGGAAAATGATAAAGAGTATATAATATCTATGATTAAAGGAGTAGTCGAGGAAATACATAAAACTGAAAATAGAATTACATTAAAAGTAATGCCAAAAGATGTAGAAATTGTTAGAGATAAAGTCTCTGAAATATTTTCTGGAGAATATTTTGAAGCGAAAATAGCAGTAGTTCCGGATAATAACATAAAAGAAGGTGGTGTTATTGTCGAAACATCAAACGGAATAATTGATGCAACACTTGAAACACAATTATCAATAATAGAACAAGCATTAAGAAAACAGAAAGAGAGTTAATATATAATGGCACAGCCGCAAGGTGCAAAACCATCAATGATAAGTGAAATCGGATTAGCAATATTTGTAATATTGCTGATAGTTTTGCTTATTGTTGAGCTTCCATCTTGGATTGTAAACTTTGCGATAAGTTTTAATATTACACTCGGTATATTATTATTGATGATTTCTTTGTATATACAAAGACCATTAGAATTAGCTTCATTTCCATCTATTATATTAATAGGTACAATGTTTCGACTTGTTTTATCAATTGCATCAACAAGGCTAATTCTAGCTAAAGGTGAGGCAGGAGAAGTCATTGATGCTTTTGGTAATTTCGTAACAGGCGGTAATTTGGTTGTTGGTTTTGTAATATTTATTATTATTACAATTGTTCAATTTATGGTAATTACTAAGGGTTCAGAACGTATTGCCGAAGTTGCTGCAAGATTTGCATTAGATGCAATGCCCGGTAAACAAATGACAATTGATGCTGATTTTAATGCAGGTTTAATATCGCCGGAAGAGGCAGTAAAAAGAAGAGAAGATTTACAACGAGAATCTAACTTATATGGTTCTATGGATGGTGCTATGAAGTTTGTAAAAGGTGATACTATGGCTGGTATCATCATAGTTGTAATAAATATTGTTGGTGGTTTGTGTGTTGGTGTTTTAATGAATGGTATGGCAGCAGGAGAAGCGGTTCAAAAATATACAGTATTAACCGTTGGTGATGGTTTGGCTGCTCAGTTACCATCTTTGTTAATGGCAATTGCAGCCGGTATCGTAATGACTCGTTCTACGGCATCTGGTGGGTCATTAGGTGGTGATTTATCAGGGCAAATTTTAAGTAAACCGTCAAGTTTGATTTTTACTGTTATTTTCTTAATAGTCATTGCTTTAACAAGTTTTTATACCGGTCTTCCTTGGTACACATTTACTGTGTATGCATTGATAATTACTGCTGCATATTTAATTGTTTCTGTAAATAAAGATGTTCAATCTCAATTAGGGCAACTTGATGCAGTTAAGAAAAGTATGAGTGATTTGACAAATCCCAATAGGATGTATGAACGTTTGGGTGTTGATGTGTTAAATTTGCAAGTAGGTACAGGACTTTTAGAAATTGCAGATCCTGACCAAGATGGTATGTTACTCCCTAAAATCGCAGCTTTGAGACAACGTGTTACAGATGAACTTGGTTATATTATACCTAATATTAGAATTATGGATTCTTCTGCAATTGGTGCTAATGAGTATATGATTTCTGTTAGAGGAAATACTGTTGCTGTTGGGACTGTTTATCCAAAGAAAAGTATGGTAATTGCTGATCAATGGGATGCTTTGGGAAAAGAAGTGCCTAAAGATGCTATAATTGGAGTTGATCCTACTTATCAAACACAAGCATATTGGATGGATACAAATTTCTTAAAAGAACAAAAAGATGTTACTGCTGTTGATTCTGTTGATGTAATAATTACTCATTTACAAGACTGTGTAAGAAAGTATGTTGATGAAATTATGACGAAAACAGATGTTCTTAAACTTATGGAATTAGTTAAGAGTCAAGATCCTACATTGGTTAATGACCTTGTTCCAACAATTATTTCTACGAGTGATTTACGTAAAATATTTGTCAATCTTATTCGAGAAAAAGTTTCTATTAAGGATATTATTTATATATTTGAAAGATTATGTGATTATGCAAGATTTTCAAAAGAACCTGATATATTGTCTGAACGTTTAAGAGCTGCTCTTGGAAGACAAATATGTCTTGCAAATTGTACAAAAGATAAGATATTATATGCATTAACCCTATCTCCGGAATGGGAAAAAACATTGGATGACAGTTGTCAAAGAACAGAACTTGGTACAATGTTCTTATTGAATCCTCTTCAAGTTCAAGAATTGATTGAATCGGCTGCTTCAACTTTAATAAGAGCACACCAAAGTATTAATGTACAACCTGTAATATTATGTTCTCCAAGAATAAGACTTCCTTTATATCAATTATTAGAGAGACATATTCCGACAATTGTTGTTATTTCCTATTCTGAATTAATAACAGATATAAGGGTTGAAGCTGTTGATACAATTGGTGAATCAGTTAACTATAATTTTGGGTAAATAAATGTTAAATCAAAGTAGAGAAAAATCAATAGAATTTGTAAAAAAACAGGCTTTTGATATAATAAATTCGACAAAATTATATTCATATAAAGGTTCTGTTTCTAAACTTTTGGGTTTAACAGTAGAAGTAAAATTACCCGGACTTAAAATTGGAGATTTGTGTTTTATTGAAACATATGAAGGAGAAAAAAAACCTGCGGAAGTAGTTGCATTTAAAGGTGAAAATGCTCAGTTATTACTTTTGTATGATGGGGCAGGAATAGGACAAGGCAGTTTAGTAACAACGACCGGTAAAGCGATAAGTATACCAATGGGTGATTTTTTACTAGGCAGATTGATAAGTCCTTTAGGTGAACCAATTGATGGAAAACCTCTTGATACAATGGGGGCACCTTGGGTAAATATTGAAAATCCGCCTCCAGGTCCATTTGAAAGACCTATAATTAAAACTATGTTTTCTACAGGTGTTAGAGCAATAGATGCTATGTTAACGCTTGGTGCAGGGCAACGTATGGGATTATTTGCAGGTTCTGGAGTCGGTAAGAGTACAATGCTTGGTATGATTGCTAGAAACTCTGATGCGGATGTTAATGTTGTTGCATTGATTGGCGAACGTGGTAGAGAGGTTAAGGAATTTATTGAAAATTCACTTGGTGAAGCAGGCATGAAAAAATCTGTTATCGTATGTTCAACAGGCGATCAACCGCCGTTAATTCGTCAGAAATGTTTAATGACAGCAACTGCAGTTTGTGAATATTTTAGAGATAAAGGTAAGAAAGTATTCTTGATGACTGATACTGTTACTCGTTGTGCAATGGCTGGTAGAGAAGTAGGTCTTTCTATCGGGGAACCGCCAACAATAAAAGGTTATCCTCCATCTATTTTTTCTTGGCTTCAACGTATTTTAGAAAGAAGCGGTAATAGTCCAAAAGGATCCATAACTGCGTTATATACTGTATTGATGGAAGGTGATGATATTAACGATCCTGTTGTTGATACTGTTCGTGGTATTGTTGATGGACATATTTTTCTATCAAGAAAAGTTGCGGAGATGAATCACTATCCGGCTATTGATGTATTAGGAAGTATTAGCCGTTTATTTACTGAAATAGTTACAGAAGAACATAAGCAAGCTGCATATAAAATGCGTAAATTAATGTCTTTATATAGAGAAAACAAAGATTTAATTGATGTTGGAATGTATAATGCCGGCTCAAATCCTAAATTGGATATAGCTATCGAATTAATGCCTCAAATAAATGCATTTTTGCAGCAAAGAGTATCAGATAGTGTAACAATGGAATCAACCATATCTACATTAATTTCAATGATGAAAGATGTTGATATTTAAAAAGTTCTTGTAACTTTTTTTTAAGTTTTATAATTCGCTTGAAATACTAGCCTTTTATTAGGAGATAAAAAATGAATATTATTAATATGAATCCGAGTTCTTTCGGGAATTTCTCTTTTGCAGGTAAATCAAAATTGAGTTCAAATATCTTTGATAATTTACCTGTTGGTAATGTAGTATCTGTCATAGAAGATGCTGATAGTATTCTTGTAAAGCAAAAAGATGGTCGTGCTGAAATTACTTCTCATTTTGTTAATGGTGTTTTACGAGAACATACAGAGAAAATTGATGGTAATACATTCAAGACCATATATTCAAAGGATGGAAAACTTACCAAAAAAATAAAAGAAATGGGTAATATTGTACGAACGATAACTTTTAAAGATGGGGTTATGTCTTCATCAAAGTTGGATATATTTGGATAAAGTACTATATTTAGTACTTTATTCAATCATTGCTTCGAGAGCAGCTATTTTCATTTTTAAAATGTTAGGTTTTTTGCCTGTCCAAATTTCAAAAGCTTTTGCACCTTGATATATTAACATATCAAGACCTTGTACTGTTTGAATACCATGTTTTTTTGCAAGTTTTATCAGTTCTGTATTTAAAGGATTATAGACAATATCATATATAATAGAATCTTTATTCATGGTCTTTATAACATCTTCATCTATAGGTGAAATTCCCATTGCTTTGCTTCTCATCCCTATAGGCGTTGTATTAACAAGAATTTTGTATTTTGAAATATCCTTTAATCCTTCAATTTGTTTACAGTTCATCTCTGTGTTTGGGAAATTAACTCTTAGAGCATCAACCATTTCTTTTGCATTAAGAATATTTCTAGCATAGAAATCTATTCTAGATGCTTTTAAAATAGATAGTCCGACTCCGACAGCTCTTGCAGCTCCGCCATTACCTAGAATTGCTACTTCTTTTCCTTTTATTTCTTCTCTGAAATCTTCAGGTATAGCTTCAACAAAACCATATACGTCTGTATTATATCCTACCATTGACATATCAGGTTGTATTTTTATTGTATTTGCACTACCTGCTACATTTGCAACATTATCAACACCTGATAAAAATAAAGTAATAGGAACTTTTAATGGAATAGTTACATTAAATCCTTGAAATCCATTTGAACGAAGATATTTTATTCTTGTTACCAAATCTTCTTGTTCTGTTTCCAGTACTTCATATGTGCCTTCTAACCCAACTGATTTAAATGCTGCTTCTTGAATTACTTTTGACATTGAATGTGATAAAGGATAACCTATTATACCGAATTTATACATAACTATTCTTCTTCCATTTCTTTTGTGAATGAACATTCTTTATTTGTACACTCTAATTTTTTTGCATTTTTAGTTATTTTCTTTACAAGCATACTTCCACAATTCGGGCATTTTTCTTTAACAGGCTCATACCAAGAAACATAATCACAATCAGGATATCTGTTGCAACCAAAAAAGACGGTTCCCTTTTTTGATTTCTTAAATACAATTTCGCCTTGTCCGCATTTAGGACAAGTTACCCCTGTTGACTTATGATATGGTTTTCTGTGCTTGCATTCTTCATTTGTACATTGAAGATATTTTCCATATGGTCCATTTTTAAATATCATTTCAGAACCGCATTTTTCACATTTTTCTTGTGAAACTTCAGATTCTTGTTCTTGTTCATTTTGAGCATCTTGTTCTGTTAGTACATTAATTGACATTATACTTTTACATTCAGGATAACCAGAACACCCTAAAAATTGGGAACCATTTTTGCCATTTTTTACGAGCATTGGTTTTCCGCATTTTGGACATTTTATGTTTGTTTCAATATTTATTTTATGTGCTGTTTTCATCACGGATTGAACTTCTTCCATGAATGGATCATAAAATTCTTTTAAAACCTTATTCCATACAGCTTTCTTTTCTGCAATTTTATCCAGTTTTTCTTCCATCCCTGCTGTAAATTTGTAGTCCATAATATCGGAGAACTGTTCTACTAACTGTTTAGATACTGCTCTGCCTAAAATCGTTGGATGTAAAGCTTTATCTTTCTTTTCAACATATTTTCTTGTTTGAATTACTGTTATAATTGTTGCATAAGTTGATGGTCGACCAATACCATGTTCTTCCAGTGCTTTTACAAGTGAAGCTTCGTTATATCTTGGAGGTGGTTGTGTAAAATGTTGTTTTGGATTTATTTTATTACAATCAACTCTATCTCCTTGATTTAAGTCAGGAATTTTAGCTTCTTTTTCTGCTTCTTGTTCATCTTCACTGTCATTATATAATTTTAAAAATCCATCAAAAATTGTTTTACTTGTTCCGGCTTTCAATGTGTAGTCACCAGCTGAAATATCAATTGTCTTATTTGCTATTTCCGCATTTGCCATTTGTGAAGACATGAATTTTTCCCAAATCAATTTATATAATCTGTATTGATCATTATCTAAATATTGTTTGATACTTTCCGGTGTTTTATCAGGATATGAAGGGCGGATAGCTTCGTGTGCATCTTGTACATTTTGTTTTCCCTTTACATATATATTAGCTTTTTCAGGATAATATTTTTCTCCATAGTTATTTAGAATAAAATCTTTTGCCATTGCCATTGCATCATCAGAAACTCTGACACTGTCTGTTCTCATATAAGTAATTAAACCGACAGCTCCTGATTCAAGTTCAATACCTTCATATAATTTTTGTGCAACTTGCATTGTTTTTTGTACGCCGAAGCCTAATTTAGAACTTGCAGCTCTTTGCAAGGTTGATGTTATAAATGGTGCTGTAGGTTTTCTTTTTGTAGTTTTGTTTGTTATTTTAGAAACATTAAATTCAGAAGACTTTAATTCTTCCACAATCTTTTGGGCTTGTTCTTCATTTTTAATTGTTTTCTCTATTGCTTTATTTTTGTACTTAGAAAGTTCAGCTTCAAATATTTTACCTTCTTTTGATAGTTCAGCATGTATTGACCAATATTCTTGTGGTACAAAGGCTTCAATCTCATCTTCTCTTTCACATATCATTCTGAGTGCTACAGATTGAACTCTGCCTGCTGATAAGTTATAATTCCCCATTTGCTTCCATAATACGGGACTCAATTTATAACCCACCAGTTTATCAAGGATTTGTCTTGTTTGTTGAGCTTGCACCATATCCATATTTATTTCGCGAGGATGTTCGACCGAATATTTTACAGCCTTTGGTGTTATTTCATTGAATTCAATTCGCTTTATTTTTTCATCAGGAACGGTTAGTATTTGCCTTACGTGCCAGGCTATTGCTTCTCCTTCACGGTCAGGGTCGGATGCTATCAATATATTATCAAACTTTTTTGATAAATCATTTAATTTTTTTACTACATCTTTTTTATTAGGTATAATTTCAAATTTTGGTTCGAAATTATTGTTTACATCAAAACCTAAATTATCAGTTTTCGGATCTTTAGTTGGTAAATTTCGAATATGTCCGTAGCTCGCTTCTATTTGATAATTATCACCAAGTATTTTTTTTATTGTTTTTGATTTTGCAGGTGACTCAACTATTACAAGTGTTTTTTCAGATTTCTTCGCCATGTGCCTCTAATTTATTATTATATATTTCTCTCCGTGTGTCTGAGAAATTACTCCATCCAATTCTAACTTTGTTAATATTACCATTAAATCATTAATATTCAAGTTTGTTTTTGTTACTATTTCATCCATTGTTAATGAGTCTTTTCTCAATATATCATATATTAGTCTTTCTTCTTCTGAAAAGTTGTACGTCTTTTCATCTTTTTTTAGAATATTCGTTTTTAATTCCCAATCTAGAGCATCAAGGATATCTTGAGTATTTGTTATTAATGTTGCTCCTGTTTTTAATAACGAATAGATGCCTTCAGTGTTTGGATTTGATATTAATCCAGGTATGCACATAAGCTCTTTGCCTTGTTCTAATGCAAGCTTGCCTGTTATCATTGCACCGGATTTTATTGCTGCTTCAGCAATAAGAACACCCTTTGAAAGCCCTGATACTATCCTGTTTCTAACAGGGAAATGCCAACTTATTGCCTCTGCATCAGGCCAATATTCGGTTATTACTGCACCATTCCCGTCTATTATTTTTTTAAATAATTCAATGTTAGATTTGGGGTATAATTTATCAAATCCTCCGCCAATTACTGCTATTGTTTTTATATTATTTTCTATTGCTGTTTTATGAGCTACTGTATCTATTCCTTCTGCAAGTCCTGAAACTATACAAATATCTGTATTTGCGAATCCTGATAATATATTTCTTAATGTATTTTTTGAATTTTCACTAGCTTTTCTTGAACCGACAACTGCAAGTGTCCTTTCCATATTGCATATATCTATATCTCCAAGTAAGAATAATCCTGTTGGAGGATTATCTATATGTTTTAAAAGATATGGATATCTATCATCCTCTGGGTGAATAAAATCGATATTTCTTTCTTTGATATAATCCATACATTCTTGAGGAGTTATGTTCTTTCGCTCTTCAATAAACGCTTCAATTTGTTTTTTTTGAATGCCCTCTATTTGATATAACTCATTATTTTGTGCATTCCAAGCCATATCAATTGAGCCGAAATAACTATATAACTTATTAACAAAAGCAGATGAAGTTTTTGTTAAGCGTGCAAAACTATACCAATATTTCTCTTTATTATCCATAAATAACAAATATCATATAAAAATAATCAAGTCCAGTTATATATAAAAATTAAGCTATACAACTTCCGTTTTCTAACAAATTTTCGTATTGAGTTTTATAATAAGCAGCTATACGGCATGCTAAATCATATTTTTGCTCCATTGTCGACATACCATCTTGAACAAAAGAATCAGATTCCTTTACTGGAGTTGTATTTTCAATTTGAGGAGACTTCTGTCTTGCAAATTCAACTTTATTAACAGGTTGACAACAATAAGCTGACATTGCTGATGTAATTGCTTGAATTTTCATGACATCTCCCTTCACATATATAACATGCCAAAATCTTATCACAATCAAATTTTATTTGCAACTGTTTGACTGGGCAATCTGTTATGATTTATGTGTTAGACAAAAAATCAGCAAGTGGAGTTTCTATCATTCCATTTAAAGCTTTGTCAATTTCTTTTAGTTTTTTAGATACATTTTCTATATCTTTACTCCAGTGAAAATAATCAAATATGAATTTTTCACCTTTTGAAAAATCCTGTGATAATTGAACTTCAATAATTTCAGTGAGCATTTTTCTTGCGGTCGGAACCATTTTATCAATTTCTATATTTATTATTCCATCTTTATTAACTGACATTGCACCTTCTTTTATGAAGAAATAGGCTTGCATAACTGTTCTTACTCTGTGTGCTTGGGATAATTCGGGTTTTGCTTTTAAAAAACAATTTGCACCAAAAGTAACTAAAATTTGTTTCTTTTCTTCTTCTGTATAGACGCCTGCTTCTGTTAGGCAATCTAATAATGCAAGAGATCCCATATCTGCTTTATTTTCCTCAATTATATTTTTGTATTTTCCAAGTGCTTCAGTTCCTTCTTTTGGTCCTAGTGAATGTACATTTTCGTGTCCTATTGTAAACCAGTGATCAGCTTCTGGGTTATAATATTTATGTAAGTCTTTGTTTAATGTTGCATTAAGTCTTTTCTTTCTTCTCTCTATTGCTTCGGGGGAATTACTTGTTCTTACTTGTCTGTGATATACATTTCTTCTTCCGCCACCTATTGTTAGTGATAATTTATCATTGTTTGGTAGATTTTGCGCAATAGTAATCCCACCTCTGTACGAACCTTCATCTCCTCTTAAAGAGACGATATCAACATCAACCATTGTTTGTAAATTATCTTCTTTTGAAGATATATTTTGTTCATATTTTTCTTTAAGTGGCATGTTTTCAGCCATTAATGGCAGGTATTCTTTTACTTTTAATAAATCTTCCGTTCCTTTTTTATTGACTATGCCGACTCTTATTCCTATTGAATCTTTACTTATTGGCGTTATATTATATTTTTTTAAAAGTTCTTTTAACTCTTCATCTTCGATTACACTGCCTGTTAGCATATCTGCATATTGTTCACGTGAGATTGTAAATTCAAGAGGAGTGTCTTGAAGAGTTGCCCATTTCTTATCTGCCTGGGCATCTAACATTGGATTATTTTCCCTTAATGCTTTTGCTTGTAATATTAAATATTCATTAAAGTCTTTATTTGTAGAATATTTTGATGCTTTTTCAAGTTCATCTGCTATTAAATCAAATTCTTCTTTGAATGCTTCTGTATAATCAACGGCTTTAAGCTTGTTTCCGTTTCTTTTTACTATTGTTCTTTGATTTAATATTTTTGCTACTTCTTCATTCTCCCCATTTTTTAACATATTTTTTAATATATTATGAAGTTCTTCTTTTGTTAAATCAGAAGGATAAAAAGCTTTTCCATCTAATTCTTCTGCACCTTTTAACAGTATAACCTTTTTTGATTCTGAGTCTATTCCGATTATTCCAAGTTGTGCATCAAATAATATTTTTGTTAACTCTGCTGTTTTGTTTCCATTTTGTATCTCTTTTTCTAAAAATTTTAAAAATGGAATGTTTAATTCATTATCTTGTTTCATATATATAAAATTCGCATAATTTGCTGCTTTAACCAAATGTTTTAGAGCTTCTTTATCCCCGTTTTCAAGTTTTTCATATTCTTCGGCTTCTTTTGCAAGCATTGGTTTTCTAATTAGATATTCTTTATCTGTTCTTTTTTCTAGTTCTTCTAATGACAAATTAAACTCAAATTTCATAATTATTATCTCCCTATGAAATTTAGTATATTTTATTTTATAAATCCAAACAATAATCTATATATACTATTATTGCTGAAGAATAACATCCGGAACTTCGTAATAGTGACAGTTAGGACATTTTTCTTTTGCATAATAATATCCTTCTATATTTTTAAATCTTGATTTGTAATTTGCGATAACATTTGATTTATGTTCCGGATTTTTTATGCAATAAGCATATGCATTATTACTTTCATATTGTGCAATTGGTTTTATTTTCATGAATCTTTCGTCTTTATAATATACCAATACGGGGATTTTTTCGTTAGTGGTTGTATCAGTTATTTTCATATTTGTCCAATAGGGTATATTGGGCTTTATATTGCCTTTTGTTTTTAATATACCATTTAATTCAGGAATATTTGGAAGTCTTCCTCCGTTTGCATAACAATATGAATCTTTGTCATATTTAGATTTTAAAATTGGGGTTTCATTCACTAAATCAAAAGCTGGAGAACAAAAACTCTGTTCCCATATTTGTTTTTCTTGATATAATGATAAGTTATTGTAATCTGTGAATGGATATGAACATAATCTTATTCTATTTGTGTTATTTTGTACAATTGCAGAAAAAGTAAAATCATTTGCTTCATATTCTTTCTTTATCGTAATATTGGGATCATAATAATATCCTTGCTGAATTAATGTTCTGAAAACTTCATTAGAAACTTCTTTTACGCTAAAATTTACGTGTTTCTTTTCTTTTGTTACTGGTTGTTCGATATTTATATCTTTTTTCGGTGTTTCTAATGTTTTATTCATTCCTACTACATTTTTAAGCGCTTCAATATTGAATGGTTTTTGAGTCAAAGATTTAATTGTTTCATGACCTTCTTTTTGTGTATTTCTGTAGAAATAACTCTTGTTTTTAAATCCATAATTATCATCACTTTGTGCTATACAATATAGTAATGGTTTCACATTTGCTGGTCTTCTTACAATTTCATATGACATATTCTTATAGTGTAAAACCAGATCGTGTTTTCCGTCTTTATGATTTATCCAGTAGTATTTTTCTCCAAAAGTATCAAAACGATTAAATACAATAAAATATGTTTCAAGATAATTTGGCATTCTTGCATCAAGTGCATCACAAAATATTTTTGCTGACTCGAAATCAGAATATGCAACAGGTTCTGCTGTATAGTCAAATGGTACTTCTGCTGTACTTATTGACATTTTCTTTTCCGAATAAGAATTTATTTTGTCTGAAATTTTTAAGAAGTCAGTAGAATAACTTATTGTTAATCTTGCACTTTTATATTTATTTTGTTGTTCAAAGTTACGTTCTTTTAAATATGTGTTTATTCCATTATATATACAGAAAATTATGAAAAATATAAAAATAATAGTTAGTAAGAAATTGTGCTCGACTTTTTCTTTTTTTTGAATATCTAGACCTGGAATTACCAGTGCAGGGACTCCAAAATACATAAATACAATAAGCACAATTGATGGGAATAGCATAGATATGGTGCTCATGAAGAAAGTGAAAATAAATGTTATATTTGCTGCTTCTTTATTGACAGATATGAGGCATATCGCGCTTGCTATAATAATAAAAAGTAGACATAAAAAGAAAACAGTTATACTTAAAGGATAATTAATATAAAGTGCTTCTTTTTTTAAGTCTAATAAATTTGTTTTCTTTTTCGATGAAAATAAAAACAGGTATATAAAAAAAAGAAAAATATTTGTATATATACTTAAATTTGTAAATTTATCTTTGGAAGAATCAATGAAATAAAATATTAATAAATTAAATACTATTATTAAAAAGGTTACGAGAAGATTTATTTTTAATAGTTCTTTTGTTGTTTTATTATTTTTCTTTTTCATAATTATTCCATATTTGAGCTATACATATAAATATATTATACTAAATTTTTATTTTTTTTATTCATTTTGTTATTGTATAATTAATATTGTAAGTATAGGAAGGTTGAAAAGTGGAAGTTATACAAAACTCAACAATGATAAATCTTGCAAAGGAAGTTTTTAAAATTGAGGCTGACTCTATTTTAAAGTTACAAGAACGAGTTGGAGAAAATATAGAAAAAGCATTGTCTGTAATTATAAATTCCAAAGGACGTGTAATTGTCACAGGAATGGGAAAGTCAGGGCATATTGGACGAAAAATTGCAGCTACTCTTTCTTCTACAGGTACGCCTGCATATTTTCTTCATCCTGCAGAAAGTACACACGGAGATTCCGGTATTATAACTAGAGAAGATGTTGTTATTGCAATTTCGAATAGTGGTGAAACTATTGAATTGTTAAATTTACTTCCTTTGATTAAAAGATTTGAAGTCCCTTTAATTGTTTTTGCCGGGAATAAAAATTCCACATTAGGAAAATCTGCAGATATCTATTTTGATATATCAGTAGAAAAAGAAGCTTGTCCGTTGGGTAAAGCTCCTACTGCAAGTACAACTGCAACATTGGCAATGGGAGATGCTCTTGCTGTTTGTTTATTGAAAAAAAGAGGTTTCTCTACTGAAGACTTTCTTCTATATCATCCTTCAGGTTCTTTGGGTAGAGGTATTTTGTATGTTGTTGGTGATTTGATGCTAAAAGATAGAACATTACTTCCAATAGCACATGAAAATGATACATTCTTAGAAACAGTTGATTTGATATCAAAGAAAAAATTAGGTTGTGCTCTAGTTATAAATGAAGAAGGAAAATTGACAGGTCTATTAACTGATGGTGACATAAGAAGAATTCTTCTTAGATATCCTGATGTTTCTATTTTGAAAAATAAAACAGTTATGACAGTAAATCCTAAAACAATTTCAGCTGATGATATGGCAACAAAGGCACTTGCATATATGGAAAAATATTCTATTACTTCACTTGCTGTATGTGATTCGGAGTTAAAACCTATAGGGATAATTCATATACATGACTTATTAAAAGCAGGAGTTGCATAATGTTTAATATCGATTTAAGAAGTAAAGCTTTGAAAATAAAATTAGTTGTGTTCGATGTTGATGGTGTTATGACAGATGGAAGTATAACATATGATGAAAATGGCGTTGAATATAAAACTTTTAATGCAAAAGATGGTCAAGGAATTGTAAATATAATGAAATTGGGTATTAAAACAGCAATAATTACTGCTAGAGAAAATAATACCGTTAAACATCGCTTTAACAACTTGGGTATGACAAAATTATATATGGGGCAAAAGAATAAGCTTAATGCTTTAAAAGAGATGCTTGAAGAATATAATTTTGATTATTCTGAAGTAGCGTACATGGGAGATGATTTACCCGATTTGTGTGTATTGAAAGAAGTAGGATTGGCATGTTGTCCAAATGATGCAGTACAAGAAGTTAAAAATGTTTGCCATTTTATTTCTTCAAAACGTGGTGGGAGAGGTGCTGTTAGAGAACTTGCTGATTTAATATACAAAACGCAAATTAAATAAATAAAAAAGAAACTTTATAGTTTATTGTTATTTAAATCATAAAGGATTTTCATGCCTTGTAATGTTAAGTCAGGATTAATATAGTCAAATTTTCTATTAAGGTATTTGCTTATTACAGAAGAATAACCTCCTGTTGCAACAATTGTAGTTTTATAACCAAGTTCTTTTTCACATTCAAGTATAAGACCATCAATCATTGCTGCGTGGCCTCTTACAATACCTGATAACATTGCATCTATTGTATTACGCCCTATAACATGTTCCGGAGCTTCTATGTTTAATTTTGGCAGTTTAGATGTTTTTGAACTCAGTGCTTCTGCTTGAATTTTCATTCCTGCTGTTATAATACCGCCAATAAATTCGTTTTCTTTATTTACAATGTCAAAAGAAGTTGCAGTTCCAAAATCAACAACAATTGATGGGGCTTTATATAGTAGTGTTGTTGCACAAGCATTAGCAATTCTATCTGCACCTATTTGTGATGGATTTTCTGTTTTTAATAAAACATTTGTTTTTATTTTGTGAGATATAATTAATGAATTTATTCCCATATATTTTTTTAGAGCAGCTTCTATACGTTCTGTCAATTGAACAACAACACTTGAAATAACAGCGTTTGTTACTTTTTTGTCAAGATTTGTTTCTCTAAGTAAATTTTTAAGAAAAACTCCATATTCGTCTTCTGTTCTTGTTATTTCTGTTGATAATCTCCAAGAATGTACAATTTTCTCGCCATCAAAAACGCCGAGTGTAATATTTGTATTTCCAATATCTGCTGCTAATAACATTTTTCACCTTTAATTCGTCAATGTTTATATTCTATCAAAAACATATGTAATTAAAATGCTGTTTTATGCTACAATTATTGTGAATGTACACTGGTGAGGGCTTTTAATATGTTAGATTTTTTAATTCAGAGTTTTCAGTTTAAGTCAATGAGCTTTTTTGAGGCAGGCATGCTAATATGTTTTGGTGCAAGTTGGCCTTTTGCTGTAATGAAAACATATAAGTCAAAAAATGTAAAAGGTAAGAGCCGTTTGTTTTTAACCTTGATTATATTGGGATATATTTGTGGAATTATCAATAAAATACTTAATTCTGTGGATATTGTTTTTTGGTTATATATTATAAACTTATTATTAGTAGGTACTGATTTTGCATTCTGTTTGATGTATAGAAACAGAGAGGAGCAAAAATAAAAATGAATAAAAAAAATCTTGTATTTATATTTTTTATTTTGGGTTTTATATTATTTTCCTGTAATCAAGTATATGCAGTAACCGCAATACCTCAAAAAGATGCAAATATAGCTGTTACTGTTGATTCTATAGATGATGAAAGTGAAGAGTTTGATATAATAAAAAAAATCAGTCTAAGAGATAAATTTAAACGTTCTCCTGAAGCCCAAATAAATAGTTTCTTTAAAAAGTATAATAAGTATTCCTCAAAGAATAATATTGAAAAATTGAAAGAACTATATACTGATGATTATATAAATAATGACGGATTTAATAAAGAAACTATATTTAAAATGATGGAAATGGCATCAGGTGCATATAAAGATGTTTCTTATTTTACTGAAATCGAAAGTATTAAAGTTTCCGGAAATTATGCCGTAGTTAAAGCTTATGAAATAGCAAAAGGTGAAACAATAAAAGAAGTTGAAAGATTGAAAGATACGGGTTCCATTTTATCTGAAATATATTATACTGATTATCTCAAAAAAGAAGGTAATAAATGGAAAATAATGGCAAGTGAGATAAATTCTGAAAAAGTGGAATTAAAGTATGGTGAGGCAAAAAATATCATTGTAGATGTATCTGCCCCCAAAACAGTTCCAGAAGGTTCTGAATATGAAGTTTCAATGAAAGCTCAAACTCCTGCAGGTGTATTTGTTGTTGGATCAATTGTAAATGAACCTATAGTATATCCTCAAGTTCAATCAAAAGATGTTTTTAGAACAGTTAAGTCAGAAACATTATCAAGGATTCTACATGCAAATAAAGATAAAAATAATGAATATGCTACGATTTCATTAGCAATAACAAGGGCAAAAATTGAACCGCCTTCTGTAGCAATAGATATGACAGGAATGGCTTTTATTATGAGTAGAGTTAATGTTCTTTCAGTTAATAGTAATGTAAAATTTGATAAGGAGGCTGAAAATGTCCAAACAACAAAGAAATAAAGGATCTGTATTTGATTTGTTTGCAATAATAAAATATTTTCTGTTGTGGATTGTATTTTCTGTAGTTGCGTTTGGTGTGAAAAAAGTTGTAATGATGGCTTTAGAAGCATCTCCTACTCAACAAGTTGGAAATGGATATTTGACATTATATGAAGTCCATAATACAGGAGCAGCTTTTAATCTATTTTCAAATCAGCCCGAAATGATTGTAATGGCGTCATTTCTAGTAGTTGCATTAATTACTTTCATTGTATTAATTGCTTCCGGAAAAATTAATCAAACAGCGATTTCAGCAATGGCTGCTCTCAGTGCTGGTATTACAATGAATATGTTAGAAAGAATTGATCAAGGTTTTGTTATAGATTATGTTCATTGTAATTTTATGCCAAACTTTCCAGTATTTAATGTACCGGATATAATGATTGTTTTTGGTGCGTTAGGACTAATAATTTCTCTATTTACTAAAAATTAGGTTTTTATAATGATAAAAAAATATGTATTTCAAGTCCAATCTTTAAGTGAACCTTTAAGGTTGGATTCTTTTTTGTCAAATCAAGAAGAATTTTTTTCCAGGTCTCAAATACAAAATTTGATAAAGAAAAAACAGGTATATGTTAATTCTAAAGTTGTAAAGTCATCATATTTGGTAAAAAATGATGATGAAATTTCAGTAGAATTGAGTGATGAATTTAATGTTATTATTAATCCTGAAAATATTCCAATAGAAATTGTATATGAAGACAATGATATAGCTGTTATAAATAAACCTAAAAATATGATTACACATCCTACAGTTAAAGAAACAACAGGAACTCTTGTAAACGCTATTTTATATAAATATGGTTATGAAGGTTTATCTGATGTTAATGGTGTAATGCGTCCTGGGATTGTTCATAGACTTGATAGAAATACATCGGGACTGATTATGATAGCAAAAAATAATAAAGCTCATGAATATTTAGCTGATCAAATAAAAACTAAATCCGCAAAAAGAAAATATTTGGCTATAGTGCATGGGAATTTTGAAGAAACTTCAGGAATTGTTGATGCACCTATATCAAGAAATCCATATAAACCTGAAAAAATGGGTGTTTTTGACGGTGGTAAGCAGGCTATAACTTATTATAAGGTATTAGAGCAATTTAAAGGTTTTTCGTATATTGAATTAGAATTGAAAACAGGACGAACACACCAAATAAGAGTTCATATGTCATATATAGGTCATCCAATTATAAATGATTCATTATATAATAAAATTCCATTTAAAGTAAAAACAACACAGCAAGCATTGCAATCATATAGTCTTCAGGTTGCGACTTTGGATAATAATGATATAATTAATCTTGAAATAAAACCAGATAATGACATAGATAAGGTCTTGAAATATTTGAGGAGTAATCAAAAATGAAAAAAAGAATATTTTTATCTTTAATTGAGTCACTATTATTTTGTATTATTCTGTTTTTTGCATATATAAACTATAAAATGAATACAACAGTGCAGTTTAGCATTTCGCTCGATGGTGAAATTGTTATATTGAATACATTCTTTGTAATAATCGTTTTTTATATATTTGGAATTTTTTCAGGTTTTGTATATTCTTTTGTTTTAGGACAAAGATATAAAGATCAGATAGAGTTTTATGCAAGAAAGAATGAAAAATTATCTCAACAGAATGAAATTGATACAGATGATAAAGAAGCATTGCAAAGAAAAATTGCAACTCTTGAAATTGCGCTTGAAAATGCTTTAAAAAAGAAAGATTAATATAAAATATAATATTAAATTATTTTTAGATATTGTAATCTATATTGTTGACATTGGTTTTTGCTTGTAGTATCAATATATCAGAAGGTAAAATGAGTGGTTAAGTTTGTGCTGAAAATTAATCACTTTAAATAATGAATAAACAAGGAGAAAACATGCCAACAATAGCACAGTTAGTACGTAAAGAACGTAAAAGAACAACTGATAAGACTAAATCACCGGCGTTAACAAATTGCCCTCAAAGAAGAGGTGTTTGTACAAGAGTTTATACTACAACTCCTAAAAAACCAAATTCTGCACTAAGAAAAGTAGCAAGGGTAAGATTAACAAACGGATTTGAAGTTACTTCATATATTCCTGGTATCGGACACAATTTACAAGAACACTCTGTTGTATTAATCAGAGGCGGAAGGGTAAAAGATTTACCTGGTGTAAGATATCACATTGTTAGAGGTACATTAGATACAGCAGGCGTTGCAAATAGAATGAAATCAAGATCTAAGTACGGCGCTAAAAGAGCTAAGAAAAAATAGGAAAGGTGATTTATAATGTCAAGACGTAGTAAACCTGCAAGAAGAATACCTGCTCCTGATGCTGTATATAATAGCGTTGATATCGCTAGTTTTATTAACAGATTAATGAGACGTGGTAAAAAATCAGTAGCAGAAAGAATTTTTTATTCAACATTAGAAAATATAAAAACTAAAACAAAAGATGAACCTTTAGAAGTATTTAAAAAGGCATTAACAAATGCAACTCCTTTGTTGGAAGTTAAAGCTAGAAGAATTGGTGGTTCTACATATCAAGTTCCATTAGAAGTAAAAGCTGATAGAGGTATGGTATTAGGTTCAACTTGGATTATTGAATCTGCAAAAAAACGTAGTGGAAAATCTATGGTTGAAAAATTAACCAACGAATTGATGGATGCTTCAAATGGTGTTGGTGCAGCTTGTAAAAAACGTGAAGATACTCACAAAATGGCTGAAGCTAACAAAGCATTTGCTCACTATAGATATTAATATTTAACCAGATAAAAAGGAGACTTCGTAAGAGGTCTCCTTTTTTGTTGAATTTTTTGAAATTTTAGTTGTGATGTTTTCCTGGATTATGGTTCGGCTTGTTTTGTTGTGGAGGTGGTGGTTTTTGTCCTCCATTTGGGGGGAATGGTCCAACCGGTACTTTAATGTATATTGGTTTTTTATTTATTCCGTAATTGTAAGAAAAACCTTTATAGTTGTATCCTCCAGGCATATAATAACTTCTTGTAATTCCATAATATCCTCTTGCAGGATATGGTCCTATTTTATATATAATAGTACTTCCATTATTATTATATGAGTATGGTGTATATATAATTTTCTTTGTATTATTTGATTTAATATTATTTGCTTGTTTTGTATTTTCATTTGTTTTAACTTCTGTTTTTGATAAGTCTTGATTGTTCTCTGATTCTGTTTGTTCTGTTGAAGGATAACCAACACTAACATTATATTCTTGAACTCTCATCTCTGCCAAACACAAATTTGCAGAGTTAATAAAAAACAAGCAACCAATAATATATTTAATAAAATTATTTTTCATTTTGTCTTCCTGAGTTACTATACTTTATAACTGTATAATTCCCCAAAAAGTTCATTATCTATAATTTTGAAATTGAAGAGGAATTTCGTAATTATCTTCTTTTTCTCGAAGCATCTTAATTACAGCTTGTAGATCATCTTTATCTTTACCTGAAACTCTTACTTGTTCTCCTTGGATAGATGCTTGGACTTTAAGTTTTGTATTTTTGATATCTGCTACAATTTTTTTAGCAAGTTCTTGAGTTAATCCTTTTTTTAAATTAAAAACTTGTCTTACATTTCCTCCAAGTGCATTTTCAATTTGCTGAGCATCTAAAATTTTTATGCTTAGTCCTCTTTTTATCATTTTAGATTGAAGTATATCAAGTATATTTTTTAGTTTCATTTCGTCATTAGTCGTAATAGTTATAGATTTATCGGCATCTAAAATCACATCAGAATTTGAACCTTTTAAATCAAATCTTGTAGTTAATTCTCTTTTTACCTGATCAACTGCATTTACCAGTTCTTGTTTATCAAATTCTGAAACAATATCAAAACTGCAATCTTTTGCCATATAAAACTCCTTTTTTTGTATCATAAAAAATTATACAATATATTTGCTATATTTAACAAATTAATAAATTATTTATATCAATAAATTGTATAAGTTAATTTTATAGAGTATAATTTCAGTATGTCAGATTATCAAATAAAAGTTAGCAATAATAAAAACTATGCGAAACAAAATGATAAAAAAAGAATCCATTATTCTCTTCTTACATTTGTTTTAATTATTTGTATTATAGAGTTAGCTGTAAGTGCTATAAATAATATAAATAAAAATATAAATTTTGCATCTAAAATTCGTGGTTTAGAGGAAAAAAGAAATGAAGAATTAGATAAAAATAAACAATTAAAATCGGAAATAGAAAATTTTAATTCTGAAACCACGCTTGAATCAATAGCAAGAAATAATTTAAAGATGGCTGGCGAAAATGAAATACTTTTAATTATAAATAAACCAAAAGTAGAAAATGATTCTGAAGAAAATATAAAAGTTAAGAATTAATAAATACGAAAAGACCGTCATATTATGACGGTCTTTAAATCTCTCACAAACTATTTGACAGAAATAAGCCTTAAGTTTGTTCCAATATCTGTGTTTAGTTGTCTAATGCTTGCAATTGCCATTGAACGACGTTTTTTGGCTCCTCTTAAAAAGAATTCAACTCCTTCTGAAATATTACTTGTTGGTATAATTATTTTGTTTTTCATTGTGTTTCCCTAATTTTCTCTGATAGTTTTTTATTCGACATTTTTTTTATTTACTTTAATTTTTTGTTTAAAATGTTAAATTTTGTAATAATTTATGTAATAAAAGAGTGTCTTTTTAAGACTATAAAAAGATAGTGAAATATATGAATTTTTTGTTTATGATAATTGATTAATGAATATTTAGGAAAAAACAATGAAAGAAATAAAATTAAAAACGAGTGATGGAATTGATATTGCAGTAAATCATTATAATAAAGGTTTTGATAGTGTTATTATTGTTGCTCCAGGTTGGTTTATGACCAAAGATAGTAAGTTTTTTCTAGAAATGAGTAAAATTTTTAATAACCAATCAGATATTTTAACAATGGATTTTCGAGGTCATGGCAGAAGCAAAGGATTTTATACTTTTACAAGTAAAGAAGTAGAGGATATTTCTGTTGTTATAGAATATGCAAGACAAAGATATAAGAAAATATATTTAATGGGATTTTCGCTTGGTGGTGCATTAGTTTTAATTGCAGGTTCCAAATTTGAATGTATAGATAAAATAATTGCTATTAGTGCCCCAACTAGTTTTAGAAAGATTGAAAATAGAATTTGGAAAAAGGAAGCTTGGATTCCTACAATGCAGAAGTGTGAGCTAAAAAGGTGGTTATCAATACGCCCTAGTTTAATAAGCAGAAAAAAAATAAATCCAATAGATATTATCGAAGAAGTAAAATGTCCAACATTGTTTATTGCTGGGGAAAAAGATCCAACAGTATGTTCTTGGCATACAGAAACTTTATATAATAATGCAATATGTCAAAAGAAATATGTATTATTTGAAAATTGTTGTCATGCTGAGGATTTATTTATACAAGCTAAAGATAAATTTATAAATGTTTGTATTGATTGGTTATTTAAATAATTAATTTTTCATTAATATTTTATTGAAAAAGGGAATTCAGTTGTATAAATAAATAGTGATAAGGGAGATAAGTAATTATAAAAGGAGGACATATTATGACAATAAGACCATTAGGTGACAAAATTGTTATTAAAGTTATTGAAGATGCAGAACAAACATCAGGCGGTATATTTATACCTGACAGTGCAAAAGAAAAATCTCAAAAAGGAGAAGTAATTGCAGTAGGAACAGGTAAAATGACAGAAAAAGGTGATCGTGAACCAATGGATGTAAAAGTTGGAGAGATTGTTCTTTTTGCAAAATATGCAGGTACTGATGTAAAAGTTTCAGATGAAACATTAAAAATAATGTCAGTTTCTGATGTTTTAGGTGTAATTGAGTAGTAAATTTTATTAAGAGGTAAATAAAAAATGGCTAAGAAGATTATATTTGATGAAGAAGCACGCAAAGGTCTTTTAAGAGGTATAGATGCCGTTGCTGATGCTGTAAAAGTTACATTAGGTCCAAAAGGTCGTAATGTTATATTAGAAAAGAAATTTGGTTCACCTCAAATTGTAAATGATGGTGTAACAATTGCAAAAGAAATTGAACTTGAAGATCCACTAGAAAATTCTGGTGCACAATTATTAAAAGAAGTATCATCAAAAACAAATGATGTAGCAGGTGATGGTACAACTACAGCTTCTGTTTTGGCACAAGCTATCGTAAGAGAAGGTGTTAGAAATTTGACAGCAGGTGCAAACCCAATGTGTATGAAAAGAGGTATGGATAAAGCAGTTAACATAGCTCTTGAAACAATAAAGAAGATGGCTCAACCTGTAGATTCACAAGAAAAATTAGCTCAAGTTGCAGCAATTTCTGCTGGTAATAATGAAGAAATTGGTAAACTTGTTGCAGAAGCTATGGAAAAAGTTGGACATGATGGTGTTATTACAGTTGAAGAATCAAAATCAACAGGTACAAACTTAAAAGTTGTTGAAGGTATGCAATTTGATAAAGGATATATTTCACCATATTTTGTAACTGATGCAGAAAGAATGGAAGCAGTTTTAGAAGATGCATATGTTCTTTGCGTAAATAAGAAAATCAATCTAATTGCAGATTTGGTTCCTGTTTTAGAACAGGTTGCTCGTGATGGACGTTCTTTATTAATAATTGCTGAAGATGTAGAAGGTGAAGCTTTAGCTACTTTAGTTGTTAATACTATGAGAAAAGTTTTAAGAGCAGTAGCTGTTAAAGCTCCAGGATTTGGAGACAGAAGAAAAGCTATGTTAGAAGATATTGCTATTCTAACAGGTGGTCAATTATTTACTGAAGAATTAGGTATTAAACTTGAAAACGTAACTGTTCAAATGTTAGGTCAAGCAAAACGTGTTACAGTAACAAAGGATGATACTACAATTGTTGTTGGCGATGAAACAAAACGTCAAATTGAAGACAGAGTAAAATTAATTAAACGTCAAATTGAAACATCAGACAGTGAATATGATAAAGAAAAACTTCAAGAAAGATTAGCAAAACTTTCTGGCGGTGTTGCTGTTATAGAAGTTGGTGCAGCTAGTGAAGTTGAGTTAAAAGAAAGAAAATTAAGAATTGAAGATGCTTTAAATGCTACAAGAGCAGCAAAAGAAGAAGGTATTGTTCCTGGTGGTGGTGTCGCATTAATTAGAGTAATGCAAGACTTAGAAAAAGCTATCAATACAGTATCATATACAACAGATGATGAAAAAGTAGGTTTCAGAATTTTACTTGATTCATTGTATATCCCATTGAAGCAAATAGCTGATAACGCAGGTGTTAAAGGCGAAGTTGTTGTTGAATCAGTTAAGAAACTTCCTGTTAATGAAGGTTATGATGCTATGTCAAACAAGTATGTTGATATGATAAAAGCAGGTATTGTTGACCCAGCTAAAGTAACAAGAAGTGCACTTCAAAACGCTGTATCAGTTGCAGGTATGTTATTAACAACAGAAGCTGCTGTAGTAGATATTCCTGCAAAAACATCAGCTCCTGCTATGCCTGATATGAGCGGCATGGGCGGTATGGGCGGTATGATGTAATGCCAGCAACGAGCGAAAAGTAATTTCAAGACAGCGAAATTACGGACGAATGAAATTCGATAAGCGAGTGCGAAGTTGCCGACAACGAAGTGAAGGCAACGCCAGCAACGAGCGAAAAGTAATTTCAAGACAGCGAAATTACGGACGAATGAAATTCGATAAGCGAGTGCGAAGTTGCCGACAACGAAGTGAAGGCAACGCCAGCAACGAGCGAAAAGTAATTTCAAGACAGCGAAATTACGGACGAATGAAATTCGGTAATTATATACCCAAAAGAGAGGAGAGTTTATTTGAACTCTCCTCTTTATTTAGATTTTCAAAACTTGTATTAGTAAGTCAATCAAAAAGTCCTTATTAGCATCTGATTCGTACTTTTTTCATATACAAACCAACTGTCCTATAGAAAAGATTATATTGTAAGTTTTTTCATATGGTATCTTCTTTTTCTTTATAATTCATCTGTTATAAATTTTAAAAGTTTTTCAATATTGAAATCATAATAAAAGTCTTTACAGTCTGGTCTGTCAAAATTTTTGGCAATAGAGGTTATCATAAAACAATTTATTGTTGGAGAATATCTATTATCTGCAAGGAATGGTCCTTTTTTAAATCGTTCTTCATAATCTTTAATAGAAATATTTAATTTTTGTGAAAAAAAGTGTGTTGTCCCGTTAGGATATAATAATAACATTTTACACTTTGTTGTTATCGCTAATAATTCAGAAATTCCAGAACGGAATGCTATAATTTTTTTTGCCAATGAGGCTAAATATATTGTTTCTTTTATAGATAAAAAGCAGGTTTCATAATTAGCATATTTATTTGAACTATTAAAAATACATTTATAACCTAATTTTTCCAGTTCTTGAGCAATTTGTATCCAATCATTGGTTGTCAAAACACTCGAATCAAAAGTGTTAGCGTCAGGGAATATAAATACAACTTTATAGTTTTTCATCAGCATTTCTAACTTTTCAAAATTTTTATTTGTATTCTGAGGTCTTGAGGGTGTTATCTTATATATAGGTGAATTTTTAGGTAAGTGAAAAAAGTCCCTTCTAAAATCCATGTCATTGTCTCTTTTTATATCCTTGCTTTGGGGTAATTTATACAAAGGATAAATTCGTTGTTCTAATAAGTTTACAGGTAGTTCATCTTCACTTGCTAACTTTAAATTGTCACAGAAAAAACAATCTACAACATCGTTGTACAATTCACATATTTGTTTTTCTGTATTTCTATTAGTTAAAATAACAATATTTTTACTTATCATTTGTTTGAGATTTTTGAGCAAACAAATGGATTGAGTAAACTCACCAATACCAGCTTGTGGGGTGACAAAAAATATTGAGTTAGGATACTTTCTTTCAACAAAGCATAGTATTCTCATTATTTTAAGTTTTTTTCTCCACTTCTTTATTGGAATAATTGATAATAGAAGAATTAATAATATATTTTTTATTTTATTTTTCATCTTTTACAATTTCTATAAAGCTTATTTATTGATTACATATTTTCATTAATTAAAAAAAATATATCAATATTTTACCTTTTCATTATTTACTCTACTATGTCTAATTTGTATCTTAAAAAAATATCATCACTTTTATCGGTTAATTTGAAACCAATTTTCTCATACAAATTAATTGCTCGTTTATTGTGATTCAAAACATCTAGATAAATTCTTTTTAGATGTAAAACTTGTTTTGCATATTCAATTGATAAGCGAAGTGCTTTTTCTCCAATTCCTTGCCCTCTTTTGTTTTCATTGTAAATATATATTCCCCAATCTGCTTCTTTACTTTTGTAATTTATGGAATGGAAATATGTTACTCCTATATATTCATTATTATCAGATATCATAAATGCTACATTACGAGGATATGTTTCTTTAAGGCTTTCAAGCCATTGTTTATGAACATTTTCTTCTATATAAGGAATTTTAAAGTATTTTGCAACATTTTCCGAATTCCTCCAGTTCCTTGTTTCCATTTGTAATTCATAATCAAGATTTATGAAATTTTCCAGTTTAATATCATCTATTACTTCATTAATATATTTAATATATTTTTGTTTTACGCAATTACTTTCATATGTATTTAGCCAATAATTATAGTTGTTTTTTATTAAAGACTCTCTTTTTTGTGGGTTATCAAGTAAATCTATAATTCCGTTTTTAAAATCTTCAACAGATTCAAACATATATGGATAATTAGGAGGCATATATTCATGAAAAGACCATTCAGGCTTTTCTTTGTTTATTTTTACGATACTTGCTACCTTTAATCTCATTAAATCTATTTGTGTAAGTGCACTTGATACTGGAAAGCTATCAATGTATAAATCTGCTGCTTGGAAAAATTTTTCGTAATCCTTTGATAAAGGTGTTATAATTAGTCTTTTTCTTTCTTCTTCAGCGTCTGAGAATATATTATCTATTATCGTTTTTGATTTCTTATCTAAGCTAATCATAATAATATGCTTTAAATTTATTTTTTCTTTTAGAAGTTCTTTTATCATATTAAAGTATTTTGATGAATTTTCTTCAAAAAATTTATAGGCTGCACCTCCAGATATTGTCATCAGTTCATTCTCTTTTATTCCAAAATTTTCTCTTACTTTAGTTAATTCTTCTTTAGAATAATATTTTGTTTCGCCTTCTTTTAATGATTGTAATCCGATAATTTTAGTATTATATAAATGTCTTTTTTCATTTGTTATTTTTAATGTTGATGGCATTCCTTCCAAAATTAAGTCTGCAAAAGTCATTCCTAAACAAGGATAATGAGATGCGTGATTGAAAAATATTATACCTATATTAGTTGTGCTTTTTATTAATGATAGAACAGCAGTTGCGGTTATGTCATCTGGATGAATAAAAACAAAGAGTGTTTTTGCTCCAAAATTAACTATTTTGTTGTATAAAAGAAAAACTTGTTTATTAAAAAATAAATAATTTTCATTGAATCCATCTATTCTTGAATATTTTTCAATAGATTTTACTGTTTCTTTTGCATTATTATTTGTGCTATCTAATCTTGTAAGAAATAGAGATTGTTTATAATCCTCGGCGAATGATTCAATTAATGACTTTATACATTTTGTATGACCACCTACATCATATAATTCTGTTGCAAGATATGCTATTTTATTTTCTGAAAAATCATTTAACTTCGTTGTTGGTGCATCTATTAGCTTAGAAATATCATCATCAAAATTTTTCATATCAAAATCTGAATTATTATTGATTCTTTCTGCTAATTTTGTAATATTGTTTCTTATTAGCCAAGTACAAATTCCTAATATATAAATTCCAACACCTTTTTTATTCTTTGAAATTTTAAATAAAGTAGTATTGAATAATTTTAGTTTATTATCTTCCCATCTAAAAATATTCATTAATTTCTCCAAAAATTCATAACTGTAGATATAATCTTGTCAATTTCTTCTTCTTTTATATCATAGTAAAGCGGTAACCTAACTAAAGTATCTGAAATGTTATTTGTTATATCCATTTTTGAGCTTGTTTTACAATATTTACTGCCTGCTGGAGAACTGTGAAGTGGAATATAATGAAAAGGAGCATAGATGTTATTTTCTTTTAAGTATGAAATGAAATTGGTTCTTGTTTTTAGGTCATTAAATAGAAGATAAAACATATGTGCATTGTTGGTACAATATTCAGGTATTATAGGACGTCTTACTTTTCCTTCTTTTTCTAAACCTTCAAAAGCATTGTTGTATAAATTCCATACATATTTTCTTTTTTCTTGAATATCTTGTTCAATTTCAAGAATAGAATATAAATATGCCGCGATAACATCACTAGGGAGGTAAGAAGAACCTTTATCAACCCAAGTATATTTATCTACCTGACCTCTAAAAAATTTACTTCTGTTTGTACCTTTTTCTCTTATAATTTCAGCTCTTTCTGTATAAGTTTCGTTATTAGTTACAAAAAGACCACCTTCGCCAGACATAACATTTTTAGTTTCGTGAAAACTAAAACAACCCATATCCCCAATGGTACCTAATCTTTTTCCTTTATATTTACTGTCAAATGCTTGTGCTGCATCTTCAATTACCAATAAATTATATTTTTTCGCAATTTCTAATATTTTATCCATTTCACAGCCAACACCTGCATAGTGAACAGGAACAATTGCTTTTGTTTTGTTTGTGATTGCTTGTTCTATTAATGTTTCATCAATATTTAATGTATCAGGGCGAATATCAATAAAGACAGGTGTAGCACCAGCTAGTAGAAAAGCATTTGCAGTAGAACAGAATGTATAAGAAGGCATAATTACTTCATCACCTGCATCTAAATCAGATAGTATAGCAGCCATTTCTAATGCCGCAGTACCTGAGTGAACAAGTAAAGCTTGATTTAAGTTATAGTTCTTTTTGAACCATTGGTTGCAGAGTTTTGTATATTTGCCATCTCCAGAAGCGTGTTTTTCTTTAAATACATCTATAATATATTCTGTTGTTTTTGAGGTAAATGTTGGAACATTAAAATTTATCATAACTATCCTTTATTCTTATTTAATTATAATTAAAATACTAACACGGTAATATTTTATATTCTTTTATTTGATAATTTTTAAGAGTGGTATTTTACCAAAAAGTAAATATTTAGTCCTATTTCCAATTTTTATTTTCTTTATAATTGGGATAAATCCAAATAGGTATAAACCCGAATTATTGCTTGGAAACGATGCATAATAAGGATATTTTTTATATAAAATATTTTTTATGATGTTCTCTTTATCTTCCATTATTTTGGATTGGTTATGGCTTGTATTATTCTCGTGATCTCTATAAATTAGTAATGGCTCTTGTATGTTATAAAACATTGTTTTATCAATAAGTTCTGCAAATAACATATAGTCTTCACAAGGAGAATAGTATTCTTCCCATTTTATTCCATTTTCTGTAAGTAGAGATTTTCTTATCATAACTGTGCTATGTAAAATAATACAACCTCTTGCCACTAAATTTATTTTTATATCAAGATTCTTTTCAGGATTATTTGATTTTCTCTTATTACTGTATTTTATAATATTAGAACCAACAACTCCAATTTTAGGATTTTTATCAAGGAAATTAACTTGTTTTTCTAATCTTTGAGGTAAAGATATATCATCGTGATCAAAAATGGCGATATATTCTCCTTTTGCTAATTCTAAAAGCTTATTGCGGCTTTTTGATATTCCAATATTTTCTTTGTTCTCAATATATATAATTCTATTATCTTTGTATGAAAGAACAATATCCTTGAGCTCTTTATTATTGGGAGAATCATTTAAAAGGATAAATTCAAAATCATCAAAAGTTTGATTAAGTATTGATTCAATCATCTCTTTTAAAAATTTGTGGTTTGTATTATATAGTGGTGTTAAAACTGAAACTTTAGGCATTTTATCCTCTTCTTTTATCACGAAAACTTATTCTCCAGATATATTCTTATAAAAATCAATTGGTTTTGTTTTTATAATAGCATCTATTTTCCCTTTTGTTCTTATAATAATGCCAAGAATGTTAAGAAAATTTGTTAATCCGAAAATAATTGAAGGAATCAATATAATACTATTTATAATTAGTACGCCTATTTGTTTGGACATAATAAAGAATTTTTTTATGTTATCTTTTTCATCCTTTATTTTTAACATTGTTCCTGCATAACCATTGTAATAACATTTTTTTAGTATCCAATTAATGTTTCCTCGTGATTTTGATATCATTTCATAAATAACAGCTTCATTGTTCCAAACAATTGTAAAACCTAAAGCAAAAGCTCTTTTAAAGAAATCACCGTCTTCTCCACCCATAAAAGTATATTCTTTAGAAAACCTTAAATTATAATCTTTTATTAAGGAAACAGGAAAAAATACATTTCCGCATGCACTGTGATCTATTATTTGACCTGTTCTCTTTGATGTTTTTTGTTTGAATACCAAGTGCTTTGTTATATATGATGGTAATTTATCTATAAACTTATTTATTGTAGGTCCTGTACTTATTACTGTGTCTTTATTGTTTTGATAAAGATTAATATGTTCTATCAAACAATTTCTATCAAGTATTTCATCATCATCAAAAAATAAGATATGGCTTGCTCCAAGTTCTAAAACTTCCTCTAGTGCTTTATTTCTTGCGTTAGATATTCCTCTTTCTATTTCAATTTTATAATGTATAGGTATATTTAATTCTTGCTTTATTTTTTCTACAGTTTTCTCTGCACTTTTTTCTGAATCATTATCTACAACAAGAATTTCTACTCGTATATTTTGTGGGATAATTAATTCTTTTATTGAATTTAATGATTTTTCCAACATTTTGGGTCTCTTACATGTGCAACAAGTGAGGCATACAAATTCTATTTTTGTCTTTTTTTCAATTATTTGATTATGTGTTGGCATATTCAACTCCAAAAAAGCAATACTTGTATTCAATTATGTCGCAAATATATTATAATATAAACTTAGAATACTTAGACTCTGAATATAAATTTCAAATTCTAATAAAAAATCTTTTTTATATCTTAACTTAACCAATATTTCAATTATACAGTGAATGTATATTTATTAAAATTAGACTATTGATTTATATTATTATTTGAACTCAAAAAATAGTATTAGGAAAAAGTGTATAAGTTCTTTTTTTATAATATAATTTTTTTATGTACAGACAATTTTTACCAATAATGCTTTTAACAATATCAAATGTATTTATGACTTTTGCTTGGTATGGGCATTTAAAGTTTAAAAATACTGCATTATGGATTGTAATTCTTGTTAGTTGGGGAATCGCTTTATTTGAGTACTGTTTCCAAGTCCCTGCAAATAGAATCGGGCATGAATTTTACTCAGCAGCCCAGTTAAAAACAATACAAGAGGTTATTACTTTAGTTGTTTTCAGTGTTTTCTCCGTTTTATATCTTAAAGAAGAGTTTAGATGGAACTATTTAGTTGGTTTTGCTTTTATAATTTTGGCTGTATTTTTTGTTTTTAAGAAGTGGTAATAAATCAACTGTTTAACAGATTGTTGTTGTGGAATTATATTATAATATGATAGATATGGACTATAATTTCATAAAAGATATATATAAAACGGTTGTAGATGGTATAAAAGTTGATGGTACTATCTTGGAAAGTTTTATTTCAGATAGGGAAAATAGCTTTATATTAAAGCATAATATAGATGCTCTTTCTCAGATTCTAAGATTTTTAAATTCATCTGATAATATTTTTATACTTAATGGTTTTATGGGATCAGGTAAAACATATGTTGCTGATTGTTTTCTTGATTTTGTTAATGAAAATGTTTTAATATTCAGAAATTCATATCAGGAAGCTATTAATCTTGATGATGTTTTGCTTTCAATGTTTAGGGATTTTTCTATTTATCATAATGAGAAAAAAATTATACTCCCAAAAGTTGAGTCTAGTATTTTTTCTGAGAAAATAAATGCTTATATAAAATATTGTAATTGTCCAATGCTTTTTGTATTTGACTCTTTTGAAATAAATATGAGAAGTAAGGATACACAAAAGGATATCTTAGATTTTATAAATTATCTTTCTCATTTTGCAAAGGTTAAAATTATTATTTGTTCAAGGTCTTTTAAGCAAAATGATTTAATATCTTCTGATTCTTCTGTTTGTTGTTCATTAACGTCGTTATCTAACGATGAAATGTATTTGTATTTGGAAGAAAATAATATAAACGGTAATAAATATGAATGTGAAGAACTTTATAAAGTTACAAGAGGGCATTATTTGTTACTTGAACTATCTGTATTAATAATGCAGATTTTAGATATTTCTTTAACTATATTTTTATCGGAATATAA
>CALUUL010000013.1 GCA_944323945.1 Candidatus Gastranaerophilales bacterium | reverse complement strand
CTGATTAATGCATAAAATTTTGTTTTGTCTTTTATTCCATATACCAAACATTGATGACAATGCCACATCGAAAGAATGAATTGTTCTTTTGGATAATTAATACTTTTAATTTTTAATAAATGTTTTTCAATCAAAAAGAATAACTTTAAGAGTTTAATAAGAATACTCAATTTAATTCTTTCTTTTAAAGGCCTATTTTGTGACACTAATTTATCCCCCTCTGATACTAAAAAAGAGTACGGCAGTATCGCTACCGTACTCTAAAATCATAAACTGTACTATTGTACATTTTCCTTTACTTCAGCAGCAACATTTTTGCTATCCAATTTAATACTTGGCCCCATTGTTGTTGTTAAATATACAGATTTTAAGTAAATTCCTTTTGATGTAGAAGGTTTTGCTCTTAATACTGCATCAGCTAAAGTAATATAGTTTTTCATTAAATCATCAGATGTAAATTGAATTTTACCGATTGGCACGTGAATCATACCTTGTTTATCAGCTCTAAATTCAACTTTACCAGCCTTTGCATCTTTAACAGCTTTTGCAACATCTAATGTTACAGTACCTGTTTTTGGGTTTGGCATTAAACCTTTAGGACCTAAAACACGTCCTAATTTACCTAACATACCCATACAATCAGGTGTAGCAATTAAAGTATCAAATTCAAACCAACCACCTGCGATTTTATCAATGATTTCCTCTGCACCGGCTTCATCAGCACCAGCTTCTTTTGCTTCAGTTGCCTTTACACCTTTTGCGATAACACAAACTCTAACAGTTTTACCAAGCCCTGCAGGTAATACTGTTGTAGAACGTACTTGTTGATCTGCATGTTTTACATCAATACCCAAAGACATATGGCATTCAACTGTTTCGTTGAATTTGCATGTTTCTTTTGCTACTTCTTGTAATTTTTTTATTGCATCCATAGCATTAGCACATGGTTGGGTAAAACCTTCCATCATTTCTGCTATTTTCTTTTGTTTTTTTGTTAATTTAGACATTTCTTTCTCCTTTTGTGGTCATAACGCAATTTCAGCTTCCACATTTTTAGTAAACAATCTACGTTGCAATTATTCTACAACGGTAACACCCATTGCTCTGCAAGAACCTTTTATCATTTCTACAGCAGCTTCAAGTGTTGTAGCATTAAGGTCTTCCATTTTAATCTTTGCAATTTCTTCTAGTTGAGCAACTGTTATTTGACCAACCTTTGTTTTGTTTGGAGCAGCGCTTCCTTTTGGTAGATTGATTGCTTTTTTAATTAATACTGCAGCTGGTGGCGATTTTGTAACAAATGAAAACGATCTGTCTTCATATACATCAATTACTACCGGAATGATGTATCCAGCTTGCGATTCAGTTCTTGCATTGAACTGTTTGCAGAAATCCATGATGTTTACACCATGTTGACCTAATGCCGGACCAACTGGTGGTGACGGATTAGCTTTTCCTGCTTGAATTTGTAGTTTAATTTTTCCTACAACTTTCTTTGCCATTTTGTTTCTCCTTTCGTGGTAATATCGGAACTTCTGTTCCTTCCACTATTTTCTTTTAAGTATTATATTTTTTGAATTTGTTTATATTCTAATTCAACAGGTGTTTCACGACCAAAGATTGAAACCATTGCTCTAAGTTTTGACTTATCCGGATATACTTCTGTGATATCACCAATAAATTCAGAGAACGGACCCGATATAATTCTGACTTTATCACCAGCCTTAACATCAAGTTCAACCTTTGTAACCTGATTTTGTGTTTTATGAATAATTTTCTTAATTTCGCTATCTTTTGCAGGAATTGGTTTTTTGCTTGATCCAACAAACTTTGTAACACCTGCTGTATGTCTTACTACATACCAAGAGTCATCATCCATTATCATTTCAACAAGAACATATCCGGGAAATATTTTTTCATCCCTATCAATTTTCTTGCCATCTTTCATTTTTGTAACTGTTTTTTGGGGAACTTCTACTCTAAAGATTTTGTCACCCATGTTCATATATTCAATACGTTTTTCTAGGTTCACTTTAACTTTATTTTCATGACCTGAATATGTATGAACTATATACCATCTTTTTTGTGGTGCTTTTGGTTCTTTTGCAGTTTCTTTGAATTCAGCATCCTTTTGAGAGAGAACTTCTTCTTTTGAAACAATACCTTCTTGACCAAGTTCCATATCTGATAAATGTTCTACAATTTCATTTTTATCTTTTGTCATTACGTGTAATTTCCTATATTTTGTTAACACTCATATGTATTTTACATTATTAAGCTCTAAAGATATTCTTGATGAATTCTCCCAAGCCTGGAACAATGAACTGGAATAACAAATCAAGCCCATAAGTATATATAGTGAAGGCTATAACAATTACTAATACAGTTATTGTCATAGTAATTACTTGTCGTTTTTCGGGCCATGTAATCTTACCCCACTCTGCTTTTACGCCTTTAAAATATGTTATGATTTTTTCCATTTATTTCCTTTTTTATAATTCGCGCCCTGAAGGACTCGAACCCTCGACATCCGGTTTTGGAGACCGACGTTCTACCAACTGAACTAAGGACGCTTATTATAATCCCTTATTTTGTTTCTTTGTGTGATGTATGTCTTTGGCAGAACGGACAATATTTATTTAATTCCATTCTTTCTTTTATATTTTTCTTATTTTTAACTGTTGTGTAGTTTCTTCTTTTGCATTCTTCACAAGCAAGAACTACCATTCTATCGTTTTTTCCTTTGATTCCCATTGTGTCACCTTTTCTTATCAAATTATATTATTATTTACAATAGAAAATTATAGAATACAGCTTTTTCCCTTATATTCTACTTCTTTAGTGTAAACCACTGTTAATATAATATATTAAACATATTTTTTTTCAAACATTTATTTACAAAACTCAAAAATTATTATTTCAACAATACTTCATTCATACTATTCATAATTATTTTATTAATATTTATAATTTATCATATGTTATATATAAGGAGATTTTATGTCTATCAGTATAAAAGCAGCAGTAAAAAATATAGCATCTGAAAGCTATAATAAAAAAAATTTATTTTATTTTATTGTTTTAATTTTTATTTCCGGAATTTGCGGTATTTTTTTCCCATCTGAAAACATCCAGGAAATTAATTCTACAGGTATATTTGCATTAACAGTTTATTTACTACTTTGTTTTTTATCTGGAGGTATTTACATTTCCAGTGCAAATAATGCTATCTTTAACAAACAAGGAATTATACCAAACTTATTCACGGATATTAAGCAAATTATAGTTAATGCTATTTCTTACTTTGCAGGATGTTTTGCTATATTTTTTATTATGTCTCTTCTTATATTTATACCGTTCTTTATTTTAGTTATGATTCAACCGTTACTTGGTCTTCTTATAATTCCTCTTGTTTTTCTTTTTGGATTATATTTTTTAGGGTTCTATTTTAATTATATTAAATCTTTGAATATTGCTGACTGGTTTAATATAAAAAATGCAAATAATTTCTTAAAAAAATCAGGAGGAAAACTTATTGGAATCTATGTTTCTAAATATATTATTATAAATTTAGCAGCTCTTGTTATTGCTTTAATTTTTATTATCCCAATTATGATAATTTTGGGTATTCAATCTGTATTTTCTCCAATTCCAGGAGAAACATTAAAAATAACTGCTTCTTCTATTTCTTCAATAATAATATCTTTCATTTTTGGAATATGTAATATCTACACAATAGACTTAACTGCCCAATATCTAAAAGAGGTTGATGAACAAACACAAGATGCACCAATAGAAACAACAAATGAACAAATAGAAACAACAGAAAATGAAAATAATGAAAAGGGAGATTAATTTCTCCCTTTTTAATTAAAATTCATACTGCATATATATGCTGTTGACCAGCAATTCTGAAGATTGAATCCTCCTGTAAATCCATCTATATTTAATACCTCTCCTATAAAATACAAACCATTCAATATTTTTGACTCCATTGTTTTTGAATCTACCTCATCCAAATCAACTCCACCTGCAGTCACTATTTCTGAATCTTTTATTCGACCTATAACATGCAATTTTAATGAGGTTATGGAATGTATCAAAATTTCTTTTTCTATCTTTTTCATTTGTGCTGCTTGTTTATTTGAATCTATCTTATTTTTTTCTAATACCAAAGATATAAAATTCTCAGGTACGAAAGACGCAAATACATTTTTTACTGTCTTTTTAGAATTTTCTTTAATTATATTTTCTATGTCTTCATATGTTAATGAAGACATCCTTATCTCAATTTCCAAAGGATTATTTAAAGATATCTCTTCAAATGCAGTTAGAGAAGATATTTTAAAAGTACAAGGCCCTGATATAGACTTATGAGTAAATAGAATATCTCCACTGCAATTATATTTCTTTTTTCCTATTTTAAATGATGCATCAACATTTTTTAAACTCATTCCAGATAATTTATAAAAATCTTTTTCTTCTATATCAAGTGCTGTTAAAGATGGTTTTGGCTCTATTATTTTATGTCCTAAATTCCTTGCAAGTAAGAATCCATTTCCCTTACCACCAGTTGCTATAACGACATAATCAAAATTATATGATTTTTTTTCTGTTTTAATAACAAACTCATTTAAATTATCTGATATATTTATAACTTTTTCCTTAATATGTTTAAAATTATCAGTATAAAGGTGTTTTTTTAAATCCGATATTATTTTTGCAGAACTATCAGAAATAGGAAAAACTCTTTTGTCTCTTTGAATATATGTTTTAATTCCTAAATCTTTGAATAATTCTCGTGTTTTTCTTTGTCCTATTTTAGATAAAACAGACATCAAAAACTTCTCACCACGAGGATAATTCTTTACAAACTCTTTTAAATCATCTTCATCAAAAGTCAAATTACATCTTCCGCCACCTGTTGGTAAAAGAGTTGTAAAAGGTTCTTTTATATCAAATGCTGTTACTTTATTATAAGGATTCTTACACAGTAGAACTGATAAAAAACCACCTGCTGCACCACAACCAACTATAGCTATATTTTTATATATCGACTCTTGTGCCATATAAAAATACATCATCCAATGTTTCTAATTCTTCGTGCAATTGTAAAATAGATTTTTTATACTTTGGATGCTCATAATCCGGAATTAATTCTAACAAAGGAACAAGTGCAAATGCTCTTTCGTGAAGATGTTCATGCGGAATTTTCAAATCAGGTTCATCAACAATCAAATCTCCATAAAATAAAATGTCAATGTCAATATTTCTGGCTTCGTATTTATCTGATTCAATTATCTTTCTACCCATTTGAATTTCTGTATTTTTACACAAATCAAGCAGCTCCCTTGGCGACAATTTTGTTTTAACCTCGATTACAGCATTGACAAACCAATCTAAATCTTTATTTCCCCAAGGTTCCGTTTCATATAGAGCTGAAGATCTCACAACAGTTACCATTCCTGTTGCAGTAAGCATCTTGACTGCTTGCTGAACATAACCTACTTTATCTCCTATATTAGAACCCAAACACAAATACGCTATCGCCATTAGAACTCCTTATTTTAGCTATTTTTCAAGCACTTATACCAATATTGTATTATGTTTCTTTCAACTTTACAACAATATTAAATTTATAATTAAAAATTGTAATAATAATCAAAACTATAATTTTTTAAGGTATTCTTTTATGATAAACTTTCTTTATGTTTACAGGATTAATTGAAGAACAAGGAAAAATAAGAAACTGCTATATTTCCACCAACGGAATGGAAATTACGGTAGCCTGTAATAAAATATTGTCAGACATAAAAGAAGGTGCCAGTATTGCAATAAATGGTGCCTGTCAAACAGTTGTGAATTATGGAAAAGACTACATAACCGTACAGGCTTCCAATGAAACATTAAAAGTTACTAATTATAAAAATCTAAAAATTAATGATTCTGTAAACTTAGAAAGAGCTTTAACACTAAATAAAAGAATAGACGGGCATATTGTTTCAGGACATATTGATTGCTTGGCCGAATTTTTGTACGCAAAACAAGATGGTTTTTCAAAAGAATTCTTTTTCAAAATTCAAAAAAATTTTTCAAAATATATAATCTACAAAGGATCAATTGCAATAAATGGAGTCAGCTTAACAATTGCATCAGTAAATAATGAAATTTTTTCGGTTGAACTTATCCCTACAACATTAAAAGAAGTAAATCTTTCACAACTTAAAGAGGGTGATTTTGTAAACATTGAGACAGATTTATTCGCCAAATATGTTGAAAAAATTTTAACTTCAAAAGATAATACAAGTAGGATTAACTACGGTTTTTTAGCCGAGAATGGATTTATATAAAATGAGCAACATTAAATTTAATACAATAGAAGAAGCAATTGAAGATTTTAGAAATGGAAAACCAGTTATAGTTGCAGATGATGAAGACAGAGAAAATGAAGGTGATGTGATTGTTCCTGCACAGTTTGCAACGCCACAAATTGTTAATTTTCTTATTTCACAATGCAAAGGTGTTTTATGTCTTGCTTTAACAAGAGAGAAAGCTGAGAAACTCGGATTATCTGAAATGGTAAGCCATAGTACAGATCCCAAAGGAACAGCTTTTACTCAAAGTATAGATGCGGTAAAAAAATACGGTGTAACAACAGGTGTAAGTGCTTATGACAGAGCAAAAACAATAGAAGTTGCAGTTGCAAATGATTCTGTAGTTTCTGATTTATCACGTCCAGGACATGTATTCCCTTTAATTGCAAGAAAAGGTGGGGTTTTAGAAAGAGTTGGTCATACTGAAGCTTCTGTTGATTTAGCTCGTTTAGCAGGTTTAACTCCAGCTGCTGTCATATGCGAAATTGTTAATGAAGACGGCACAATGGCAAGAAGAGATAATCTTGTTGAATTTTCAAAAAAGCACAATTTAAAATTCATAACTGTAGCACAATTAATTGAATACAGATTACAAAAAGAAATGTTTATGAAAAGAGATGCCGTAGCTAAACTTCCTTCTGACTTCGGAGATTTTAAAGTATATGGTTACACAAATAAACTCGGCGGGGTTGATCAAGTTGCAATTGTTAAAGATGACGGCTCTGATAAAATCCCTATGGTAAGAGTGCACTCTGAATGTTTAACAGGGGATATATTCCATTCAAAAAGATGTGATTGTCAAAATCAACTTGAAGCAGCTTTAAGATTGATTGAAAGTTATGGAAAAGGTGCATTGGTTTATATTAGAGGACACGAAGGAAGAGGTATTGGTCTTGTAAATAAAATAAAAGCTTATGCCCTTCAAGAGGAAGGTCAAGATACAGTTCAAGCCAATATTTCTTTGGGGTTTCAACCTGATTTAAGAAATTATGGGATTGGGGCTCAAATTCTTAGAGATTTGGGCTACACTAAATTTAAACTAATAACAAATAATCCAACAAAAATTGTCGCACTAAATGGCTACGGGCTTGAAATTGTAGAAAGAGTTGCTCTTAAGACTCCACTTAATAAATACAATGAAAAATACATTCACACTAAAGTTGATAAGATGGAACATTTAATCGATTTATAAAGAGAATAATAATGGCTAATATAACTATATACAAAGTAGAATCATATAATTCAAAATATTTTAGAATTTTCTCAGGTGTTTACAACGATTTTAAAACAAATGCAGCTAAAGACTATTTTTTTGAACTTGAACCACTTGCTTATCCTAACTTTATTAAAAGTATAGAAGATGGGCTTTTAAACTGTCTTATTCTTTTTGAAGATGACATTCCTACCGGTTTTTTAGTTTATACAACATTAGTTTCAGAATCTTTAGAACTTAATATAATCCATTGTATTGGACATGAAAATTTAAATGTAAAAAGAAAACTTTTACTTGAAAAATTCCTTGAAATTAATAAATACTTAATGAAGGAAAAAGTTGTAACATATCCAATGCTTGGAAAGCAAGCTGCTTTTGCCAATGATATAGAAAGTTTTGGTTTTAAATTTGTTAATACTTCTGTTATGGGATTTAATCTTACAGATATAAACGCTATCAATAAGACAAAAGAAATATTTGTACCAAAACTTCCACATGACTATTCAATTTCAAATTGGAAAACTATTTACTATAAAGATGCAGCAGACATTATTCATCAAGCATTTAGAGATTCATCCGATGCTTTATTTGATAGTCGTTTTACTTCTATTAAAGGATGTAAAGATATACTTGAAAAAATCACAGAAAATGTATATGGGCAATTTCTGCCTGGTATAACAAAGGTTTTATTATACAAAAGACGCCCTGTTGGTTTTTGTTTTGCAAATTTAACAAATGAAAAAATTGCAAATATTCCACTTGTTGCAATTCAAAAGAAACACAGAAATTATGGTTTTGGCAAAATTATGTTAAAACAACTTGTTGATAACCTATTAACCTCTGCTATTACAGGTGGATGGGCTTTAAAAGAATTAAATGCAAGCTGTGACTCCGACAACTTAGCAGCAGTGAAAATGTATACTTCTGTAGGATTTACAGAAGAATATACATATCCACAAGCATATCATCCAAAATTTCCATAACAAACAAAATTAATTATTACTAAATACAACTCTCATTGTTGCCAAGTTTTTTATTGATAACATTTTATGTTTATTTTTTTGTTCTTCATTTATATTAAAAATTCTTACAATTCTCTGAATTTCTTCAATTTGCTTTCTTGAAGAAAGAATATAAGCATTTTTCACCGGTTCGCTTATTGTGCCTAAAACTCCATTTAATTGTTCTTCGTTCATAATTTCCCCTGTAAGATATAAAGTCTAATTTCCTCTATACTTTATTAAAGTTTTTTTTACTCCGAGAATTGCCTTTTAATTTAACAAATGTAAAAATTTATGTTACATTAATAATTAAAAGTTTTATAAATGGGGGATTTACTTGTGATTATAGATAATTTATCTAATGCTGAAAAATATATTAGTTTACATAAAGACTTTAAACTTGTATTTGATTTTCTTAAAAATAATGATTTAAGTAAGATGGAATGTGGAAAACATCAATTAAGAGGAGAAGAAGTTTTCTTTAATTTACAAGAATATGAAACAAAGCCTACTCAAAAATTAGAAGCGCACAAAAAATATATTGATATTCAAGTTGTAGCTATTGGTGAAGAATTTATGGGATATACAAACGTAGAAAATACTTCTTTATCTGAAGAATATGATGCTGAAAAAGATGTTATGTTTTTAAAAGGAAATGTTGATAAACTTCTTGCAACAAATAAAAACTTTTTGATTTTCTATCCTGAAGACGCACATATGCCTGCTTTAGCAGTCGATAAACCATCAAAAGTAAAAAAAGCTATTTTCAAAATTTTAAAATAGATTTATATGAAAAACAAAACAAATTTAGAAATAAGAAACATGTTCGACAAAATATCTGAAAAGTATGATTTTATGAATAGAATCATATCTTTTGGGCTAAATGAATATGTAAAAACACAAGCAATAAAAGCACTAAACATAAAACCGAATTCAAAAGTATTAGATTTATGTTGTGGCAGCGGAGATCTAGGAAAAATTATAAAAAAGTTACAGCCATCTTGTGATGTAATAGGGGTTGATTTCTCGCAGAACATGATTGAATCAGCAAGAAAAAAAAATCCGAATATAACATACAGACAAATGGACATAACTTCTCTTTCTTTTGAAAAGAATTCTTTTGATTATATAGTAATGGGTTTCGGGTTAAGAAATATTCCGCAAAAAAACAAAGCACTTGAAGAAATATATAGAACTCTAAAATCAGAAGGTCAATTTCTTCACCTTGATTTCGGCAAACATAATATATATAGTAAAATCTACGATAGTATTATATTATTACTAGTTAAATTTTTTACTAATAACACAAAACCATATAAATATTTAATATTATCTAAAAGAAATTTTTTAGAACCTGAAGAACTAATTGAATTGTTTAAGTTTAACCAATTTAATTATATATCACATAAAAACATATTATTTGAAACTATATCTTATCAAATTGTAAGTAAATAAAAATTCTATAAAAAGTATTTTAAATTATAGAATACATACACAATACAAAAAGAGGTAGCCATAATGGAATTGTTAATATTTTTATGATATTACCGGTTTTTAAAGATAATTTTGCTGAATTTACATCTTTAGTGACAGATTTATTTAATATATTTTCATCAATATCCATAGGATTTTTTAAAGGTTCAAAATCAACCAAGATTTCATTTTTATCATTTATTACACCAATTTGATTATCTTTAATTGCAAAGAACATATTATATTCTCTGGATTGGCCCATATATTTGACAATCAATTGTTTTGCTTTTTTATCATCAGCATTAATGATTTGTTCATTTACATTATTACCGATTGATAAGATTTTATCATATACAAATGGTACTTTTATTTTATTATTCTTATCTATAATCCCCCATTTTTTATCTTTATTTTTTACAATTATTCTATTTGAATTTTGATATGAAATGCCAGTATTACTATAAAAGTTACTTACTTTATTTATAAACATATTATAATCATGGGAATATACAGACAAATATTCATCACTTATTTTGCTTATTTGTTTACCATTTTCAAAAAATATAATCTCTACGCACCCTGTTCCATTACTTGTGGGATTTATTATCATAAAATCTTGAGGATAATTAATAAATTTATAAGGTGTTTCTTTTTCAATTCTAGCAAAGAGTTCTTGTATATTTTTTAATTGGTGTATATAGTTATAAAACCCTACAGGGAAATAGATTTTTTCTTTTTTTGAAACTATGTTAGGATAAGTATAAGGTTCAGAATATGACTTAAAACTAATATCTTTATATGTCACATATATTTTATTATTTTCAATTTTCACTTCTTCATCAATAAAGGCAGGAATAGTTTCATCAAAATAAAAATAATTCCCAATCGGAATTTTAGTATAAGAAATATTTAGTAAATTATATATTATGGAATTTTTATCATCAAAATCACAATTATATAATCTTGGTCGTTCTTTATCAATTTTTTTTAATATAACATAATTAGAATTTACAGAAGCTAATGTATAAAAATCACTACCAAATCCTTTTTTCGATTTAATTATGTATTTGATTGTTCCTGTATTTGGATAATTAATAAATTTTATATTGTCAAAAAAATCATAATATTTTGGCAGAATTTCAGATACAAATTCATCAGGGCTATAAAAAACTATATCATATTCATTTTTAGCAATATATATAGTTTTTCCATTAACTTTATATTTTTTTATCTTGTAATCAAAGCTAGATCCGTTATAGAAACCGTAAGAATCATAAGCCACTAAATCATATTTACTATTTTTTTGTTTCTCAAATTTCAATAAACTATTTTTTATTTCAATCGTTGTTTTATCATCATTTGTTCTTGCGAAAGAAATATTACAAAAAAATAAAGAGCAAAATAATAATAACAAAATACATATTAAATTTTTCATTTAAATTCCTTTTTTACATAAATAATACTATATGCTGTAAAAAATGTATATAAAAAAGAGGAAGACAGAACTGTCTTCCTCTCTAATTTTCGCAAGCAATTATTTTATTAGCTCACCAACTGCTTTAAATACAGCCATTCGTTGAGCAGCATCCTTTTCAGCTTTTTCATACAAAGCTTGAGCTTCTTCAGGATTTGTTTTTACTAATGACTTGTATCTGCCTTCAGACTTAATAAAGTCTTGGAAACTTTCCTTAGGATCTTTAGCATCCCATGTAAACGGTTGTTCGTTAGCAGGATTATATCTGTATAGTGGGAAATAACCAGCTTCAACAGCACGTTTTTGTTCTGTTTGAGTTTTACTCATATCGATACCATGAGCAATACAAGGCGCATAAGCAAATATAATTGATGGTCCATCATATGCTTCAGCTTCTTGGAATGCTTTCAATGTTTGTTGTCTGTCTGCACCAAGTGCAACAGAAGCAACATATACATATCCATATGACATACTCATCAAGCCCATATTCTTCTTATATGTTTTCTTACCACCTGTAGCAAATTTGGCAACAGCACCGGTTGGTGTAGATTTAGAAGCTTGACCACCTGTGTTTGAATATACTTCAGTATCCAAAACAAGAACATTAACATTCTTATTTTGTGCAAGAACATGGTCAATACCACCGTAACCGATATCGTTTGCCCAACCGTCACCACCAATAATCCATATTGATTTATCAGTAAAGTAATCTTGTAATTCTCTTACTTTAGCTAAATCAGGACAATCAACATCAGCATATTTTGCTAATACTTCTTTTGCCTTTGTTTGAGCAGCAACTGCTTCTTCTGTTTTAGAATTATCAAAATGAGCCATTGCACCTTCTAATGCTTCTACCAAATCAGCAGGAGCTTTACCTGATGCAATTACTTTTTCAACGTATGTTTTCAAAGTATCTCTGTTTTGATCTACAGCTAATCTCATACCAAAACCGAATTCAGCATTATCTTCAAATAATGAGTTTGCCCAAGCTGGTCCTCTTCCATCTTTATTTGTTGTATAAGGAATTGTTGGGAATGTACCTGAATATATTGAAGAACAACCTGTTGCGTTTGCTACGATTGCATTTTCACCAAATAATTGAGAAACCAATTTAACATAAGGTGTTTCACCGCAACCAGCACAAGCACCTGAGAATTCAAATAAAGGTTTTCTTAACATTGCACCTTTAATTGTTTTAGTTGTATTTTTACCCATTACATTATCTGGCAATGAATCAAAGAATTTTTCGTTAACAACTTCACAAGCTTCAACTTCTTTTTCAATTGTCGACCAAGATAAAGCTTGTTTTCCTGGCAATTTGTTTGCAGGACATTGATCAATACAAACACCGCAACCTGTACAATCATTACAATAAACTTGAACTTTGAAGTGTTCACCGTTTGCATTTGGTTTTGCTTCAACTGTTTTAAATGATTCAGGAGCATTTGCCAAGTTTTCTTTTTCAACCAATTTTGTTCTGATTGCAGCATGTGGACAAGCACTTGCACATATACCGCATTGAATACAATCAGCTGAATTCCATTTTGGAACTCTTGGAGCGATTCCACGTTTTTCAAGGCAAGCAGTACCTGTAGGTATAACACCGTCAACACTCATTGCACTAACTGGAATATCATCTCCTTTTTGTCTCATAGAAGGTTCAATAATCTTCTTAGCAAATTCAGATGCATCATCAGGAATTAATTTTACATCTTCTGCTGCACATACACCGTCTAAAGAAGCAGGTATTTCAACTTCTTGACAAGCATCTACCGCAGCATCGATTAATGCTAAGTTCATATTTACAACATCATCACCTTTTTTCTTAAAGGTTTTGATTGTCATTTCTCTCATACCTTCATAAGCTTGTTCAAACGGAATAATTCCTGAAACTTTAAAGTATGCAACCATCATAACTGTGTTTGCACCTTTACCTCTTAATCCGGGTTGTTGTGCGATTAATTTTTCTGCATCTACATTGTAGAATTTAATTTTCTTCTTTATTATTGTTTCTTGCATATCACGAGTTAAGTGAGCGAATGCTTCTTCTTTTGTGTATGGAGAATTCAATAAGAAAGTACCGCCTTCTTTTATACCTTTTAATAAATCATATCTGCCAACATATGCGTGAGCTGAACAAGATACGAAATCAGGTGCAGTAATTAAATATGTTGATTTGATTGGTTTATCACCAAATCTCAAGTGAGATACAGTTACACCAAATGATTTTTTAGAGTCATATGCAAAATATGCTTGAGCATCTTTATTTGTATATTGACCGATAATTTTAATTGAGTTTTTATTTGCACCAACAGTACCATCTGAACCCAAGCCCCAGAACATACAATTTGTAGTGCCTTCTGGCTCAGTAACAATATGTTCTGTTACTTTTAATGATAAGTTAGTAACATCATCGTCAATACCTACTGTAAAGTTATGGAATCCATTTGCTTCACCGTGTTTATAAATTGCAAGTACCATTGAAGGAGTGAATTCTTTAGAAGATAAACCATAACGACCGCCAATAACTCTGATATCTTTATTTTCTAATGCTGCAACTACATCCAAATACAATGGTTCACCAATTGAACCGGGTTCTTTTGTTCTATCTAATACGTTAATACGTTTAACTGTTTTTGGTAATACAGCATTAAAGCGTTTAACATCAAATGGTCTGTATAATCTAACTTTAACTAAACCATACTTTGTACCGCGTTTTGCATTTAAGTATTCGATTGTTTCTTCAATTGTTTCACAACCTGAACCCATTGCAACAATTACATCTGTTGCATCAGGAGCACCAACATAATCAAACGGATGATATTGTCTTCCTGTAACAGCTGCAACTTTATCCATATATTCTTGAACAATATCAGGAACAGCATTGTAGTATTTATTAACCGTTTCACGACCTTGGAAATATACGTCTGTATTTTGAGCACCAACTTTACATACAGGAGCTTCAGGTCTTAATGCACGTTTTCTAAATTCTTCAATGTATTTTGGTTCTACTAATTTTGCAATATCTTCATAAGATATTTCTTCAATTTTATGTACTTCGTGAGAAGTTCTGAAACCATCAAAGAATTGCAAGAAAGGAACTTTAGCTTTATAAGTAGACAAGTGAGCAACCAAAGCTAAATCCATTTCTTCTTGTACAGAGTTAGCAGCTAACATTGCATAACCTGTATTACGGCAAGCCATAACGTCACTATGGTCACCAAATATTGCCAATGATTGTGCAGCTAAAGCTCTTGCAGCTACGTGAATTACAGAAGGAAGCATTTCCCCTGCAACTTTGTGCATAACCGGAATCATTAACAATAGACCTTGTGATGCTGTATAGGTTGAAGTTAAAGCACCTGCAGCCAATGATCCGTGAACAGCACCTGCTGCTCCGGCTTCTGATTGCATTTCTGCTACTTTTACTTCTTTACCCCAGATATTTTGTTTGTGTTGTGATGCCCATTCATCAATCCATTCACCCATTGTAGATGATGGAGTAATTGGGTAGATTGCTGATACTTCGCTCAATGCGTAAGCCACATGGGCCGCAGCGTAGTTACCATCAACCGTAATCGTTTTCTTTGGCATTTGTTTTACAACCTCCATTCTCTCGTATATTATGCTGTTTAAATACCTAGTACTACATATGAAAATGGTACTCCAAAGATAGTTAAATTACAAATAAAAATCCATGCCTGATTCACCCTAAAAAACTTAAAGCGGACTATATAAGATATCCGCTTTAATTTAAAAATTATTATCAATTTTAAAGTAGTTGATTTGTCTTTGATAAAAAGAATTACTACTTAATTTTCATAGCTGATTTCATTGTTTTAACATAATCAAAAACTTGAGAAGGTGAATCCTTTCCATACTTTTCAACTATTTTAACAATAGCATTACCAACAATAATACCATCTGCTATTTCAGAGAAAAATTCAGCCTGTTGAGTTGTATTTATACCAAAACCTAATGCAATAGGTATATTTGTATTTTCTTTCAAAATATCAATTATATTTGTTATTTCTTTAAAATGACCGTCCATAGAAGAAGTAGAACCTATTGACGGAACAAAATATATAAAGCCTGTAGCTTCTTTTGCTATCATTTTTACTCTATCAATATTTTCTGGAACTACAAAAGAAATAATATCAACACCATATTTGTCTGCATATTCTTTTATTTCTGACTTTTCTTCATATGGTAAATCCGGAACAACAATACCACTAACATTAACCTCAGAACATTTCATAAAGAATTCTTCATATCCGTAATTAAAAACAGGATTTATATATGTATGAAGAATAATCGAAATTTGAGTTGTATTTCGAACTTCTTTTATCATATCAAAAATGCCTTTAAGATATGTTTCCGATTTTAATGCACGTAAATTTGCACTTTGTACAACACTACTTTCTGCAATAGGGTCAGAAAAAGGAACTCCAAGTTCTACCATATCGCAACCTGCTTTTGCCATAGAAACAATAACTTCTTTTGTTGTATTTAAATCTGGGTCACCAGCCATTAAAAAACCTATTAAGGCTTTATTTTCAAATGCTTTTTTTATGTTATTCATTTATAATCCTTCCTCTATATTTTGCAATAGCAGCAACATCTTTATCACCACGGCCTGATAGACAAACTATTATTATCTCATCTTTTTTCATTGTTGGAGCAAGCTTCTTTGCATATGCAACAGCATGAGAACTTTCTATTGCAGGAATTATTCCCTCAACTTTTGATAAATATTCAAACGCTTCAACTGCTTCTTCATCAGTAACAGGAACATATTCAGCTCTGCCTGTTTCTTTTAAATAAGCATGTTCAGGTCCAATTCCAGGATAATCAAGTCCTGCAGATATTGAATAAACAGGAGCTATTTGCCCATGATTATCCTGACAAAATATCGACTTCATACCATGAAATATACCTATACTTCCTTTTGTCATAGTTGCAGCGTGTTTATCTGTATCAATACCCAATCCTGCAGCTTCACAACCGATAAGTTTTACCCCTTTATCGTTTATAAAATTATAGAACATCCCCATAGCATTACTTCCACCACCTACACAAGCCATAACAACATTTGGAAGTTTACCTTCATATTGAATTATTTGTTCACGTGCTTCCTTACTTATTACACTTTGAAAATCTCTTACAATAGTAGGATATGGATGCGGTCCCATAACAGAACCAAGAAGATACATAGTATCATCACTGCGTTTTGACCATTCTTTCATTGCCTCATTGACCGCATCTTTTAATGTCTGAGTTCCAAATGTAACAGCATGTACTTTTGCCCCTAATAATTCCATTCTATAAACATTTAAGGATTGTCGAATAGTATCTTCAAGCCCCATATAAATTTCGCATTCTAAACCTAATAGAGCTGCCGCTGTTGCTGTTGCAACACCATGCTGTCCTGCACCAGTTTCAGCTATAACACGCTTTTTACCCATATATTTTGCAAGCAAAGCTTGTCCTAATACGTTATTAATTTTATGTGAACCTGTATGATTTAAATCCTCTCTTTTTAAATATATTTTTGCACCATTCAAATCCTCAGTCATATTCTTAGCGAAATACAATAAAGAAGGACGTCCTGCATAATTTGCAAGCAAGGAATTTAATTCATCATTAAACTTCTTATCATTTTTATAAAATTCATATGCTTCTTCTATTCTTTTTATTTCCGGCATTAAAACTTCAGGAACATACTGTCCACCGAATTTTCCAAATCTGGTTTCTGTCATTTTTATTTCCTTATACAATTAATAAAACTCTTATATATGCTATACAAGTATTACTACTATTTTATATATAGCACAACAAAACTGTTTTTCGCTAAAAGCAAAAAACAACAAACTCTGTCGACAAATCGAAATCAAAAGACGAGATTAATATCTGTCAAAACGATTGTCAACCTTAACGGGACACCAACCCATTCTTTTTTCATCAAAGAATAACCAATTAGAAAGAAAGTCTACTAAACCAGCTACGAAACAAAAAAGTGAACCTTTATTCATTATTAACTTCCCTTTCCTACCATGGATTGTTGTAACATTCTAACTCCAATTTAAAATTTTGACTAGTCTGTTCGTTACATTTTTTAAAATTTAATATCAACAATTACACTTGTTAACTTTTGTTAAGTAAATTGCACAACGATTTATTCAGTATTTACAAGGATTTCGCAGATTTTTGAAAAGATTTATATATCAAATATAGCATTTTTATATATCGATATTCCTTTATTTAGATATAGAGAGAAAAATAAGGATATTCTATATGAGCGTAAATTTATCAGGCAAACAAAATATAGAACAATTTAATGCCGAAACGAATATTCAAGCAAAAGAAATCCAGACACAACAGGAATATAACAGAAGCTTGGAATTATATAAAAGTACAATGTCTACTTTTAATCTAGGTAATAATTGCGATGAATATGCCTCAATTTTTTTGCAAAATGCAAAATTATTAAATGAAGACAATAAAACAAAAACCACAAAAAAATTCAAAGAACCAAGTACAGAACATGGAATAGTAGCAAAAGCAACTGACTGGATTGCAAATTTATTAGGAATTGATTTAGATAAAGAAGAAGATCCGCTGGAATCATTACAAACATACGAAGAAGTATTCCCGGGAGCTGGCTTTAGCAGAACAACAAAAGAATACCAAATGATGCTAAAAGAACTTCATTTATAATAAGCAATCAAGAAGATAACTAATATCGGTTATCTTTTTTATAAATAAAATTTACATATTTCTTATTTTTTCAAAAATACAATCGTAATAGTAAGAGAATTTTCATAGTTATCTTATTCCACTTGAGAATACAAACTTAACAAATTTCATTTTTTCTTGTAGATTTCTTACAAAAATTTAATAAATTTATTATTCTTCTTTTAATTGATATTATTCTAATTAAAGAAAGAGAGGAAATATCAATGTTCGAATCATATTATTGCGAAAAACTTGAAAAATCATTACATTTTTTACCTGATGGAGTAAAATTTTGTTGTAGTTGTGCAGAAGGTGCAGGAATTAAAATAAGCGATTTTTCTAAATTTAATAAAGAAGATATTATAAAAGCAAAAAACAGATATATAGAATTTTTAAAAAAAGGACAAATTCCCAAAGAATGTAATGGCTGCATTGAATATAAAAAAAAGAATTTAAAAGAAAGAATAAAGGAAATATTTAATAAACCAAAAAGATCAAAAATTTCACATATAATAGTTGACCATTATAAACAATGTAATTGTGTTTGTGTATACTGTTCACAAAAAATAATATACCCCTCACAAAAACAAAATTACGAATTGTTACCAATTATAAAACAACTATACGAAACAGATATGATTGACACAGAAAATCTAAAAGTTGAATTTCAAGGTGGTAATATATCTGAACTCAAAGAATTTGAACAACTTATACAAGAGTTCAAAGACCATAATTGCAAAAATTTTATTATTTTAATGAATGCAATTAAGTATATTCCAATACTTGAAGAAATTGGAAATAATTCAAACTTATATATCTGTATATCATTAGACGCAGGAACAAAAGAAACATTCAAAAAAATTAAAAACGTAGATGCATTTGATCAAGTTATAGAAAATATAAAAAGACTAAAACAAAATTCTAAAGCACAAATTTCATTGAAATATATAATAATTAAAGATTTAAATGACAATAAAGAAGAGTTAGAAAAATTCTTAAATATTGCAAAAGAAATAGGAAATATACAACCAATTCACATGGAAATCGATTACAATAACACAATACTTTCAAAAGGAATTAAATTTGAGATACCAAAGCATTATTATGAATTATTTGACTTCGCAAAAAAATATTGTGAAGAAAATAATATAAGATATGAAATATTTCCATACACGCAACACATTTTAGACCAAGGTTACAGTATATAACTTGATAAAAAAATTTGTTTTAACTAATATCTACATGTTAGTTACAAAGGAAAGAAGGTAGAATTATGGCAAGAAGACCTGTAATTGCTGGCAATTGGAAAATGCACAATTTACAAAAGGAAGCAACCGATTTAACAAATGGAATAATGCAAGAATTAAAAGCAGAAGATAAAGCAGCACTTCCAGAAGTTATTATAGCTCCTACATTCACATCATTATATGCAGCAAATAAAGCATTAACAGATTGTGGATGTGGAAAAGTTAAATTGGCAGCTCAAAATTGTTATTTTGAAACAAAAGGTGCATTCACAGGAGAATGTTCTGTAGAAATGCTAAAGGATGCAGGATGTGAATACATCATCATTGGTCACTCTGAAAGAAGAGAGTACTTTGGTGAAACTGATGAAATGGTAAATAAAAAAGCAAAAGCAATATTAGCTAACGGTTTAATTCCAATTATATGTTGCGGTGAATCTTTAGAGCAAAGAGAAGCAGGTGTTACAGACTACCATATTGCATCTCAAATCACAAAAGCTTTAAGAGATTTAACTGCAGAAGAAGTTGCAAAATCTATTATTGCATATGAACCTATATGGGCTATAGGAACAGGAAAAACTTGTGATTCAACAGAAGCAAACAGAGTTATAGCTATGATTAGAAATGTTGTAAAAGGTTTATATGATGTAAACACAGCAGATGCTATAAGAATTTTATATGGCGGAAGTGTTAAACCAGCAACAATCAAAGAACAGATGGCTCAATCAGATATTGATGGGGCTTTAGTTGGTGGTGCAAGTTTAACTGCAGATAGTTTTGCGCAGATTGTTAAAGGAGCTATGTAATCCTATTAAAAATACTAAAAGACTCTTATTTTCATATAAGAGTCTTTTTTTATGCAAAATATAAGAATTATATTCTGAAAGTTGTTGACAATTTTAATCTTTGTTTAATAGAAGAATTATTTGTATATTGATTAGTTGCATATAGTTCTATTTCTAAATTATTCTTATTTTTAATAGGTTTATATGTAAGAACTATTTCATCCTGCATATTATTTTGAGAAACATTTCTTATAAATCTAGTTTTCAAATATAAAGAATCTGAAATTTTAAATTCAGGAATAAAATATAAACTCGTATCATATTCATTTGAATTAGAAAATTTGCTTTGTCCTATTTGTGCATTTAATTTTAAACGTTTATATGTATATTCAACAAAACCACCACCTGTAATTTTATTATTTCTTTGTGCTTCATTAGAATAATAAGCACCGCCCAAAACTAAGCTACCAGCATTTTTAGGTAGAAATATTGAATTTGAAGACAAAATAGCACCACCTGATGCTTCATGATTATATGAAGAAGAAAAAGAACCAACAGACAAATTTAAAGAATCTCCTTTATAAGAAATTATTGTTCCTGTATTATAAGTTGATTCATTAGCTCTAACAAACAAAACAGAAGGACCATTTACATCAAATAAAAATGTTTGACCTAATTGAGCTGAAAGAGAATTGCCAACATTTGCAGTTATCTTTGAAGAATTCACAACACTTGGAATTGGAGCCATATGTCTTGAATCATTCAAGAAAGCCTGTGAAAAAGACTTAGAACTATCCCAAATCATATTTTCTGACTTTATTTCTTGTTCTATTCTATATTTTGTTTCATTTACTTTTAACTTAAATACTCTTTCACTATTAATATCATCTAACACTCGATCATCAACATCATCAAGTTTTAATTCAACAGAATTTTCTTCATATCTTTTTGCTACATCAATTATTGCCTCATCTTCAAAGTTTTCAGCATCAACAGCTTTTTCTTGCAGATTAACATCAGCTTGGTCATTTATCTCTAAAGTTTCAACATAATGCCCTAAATCAAGAAAACTTTGAGAGTTTACATCTAGTTTTTCATCCTCTTTTGCAGAAACAGGATATAAAACAAAACAAAATAAAATTATTAACAAAAATATCTTTTTCATATTATATATTCTCAATTAAAAAAGAAATTTGTTCAATCAACTAAATAAATAATATTTGACACAAATAAAAAAAAGTATTTGAATAATAAAAGTAAATTGAATATTATTTACATATATAGTATATAATATATTAAGTTTTGTAAATTAAGGGTTATGCATCAAACTTTCTTTTATTTACAAGGTTTTCGAACTATTTTAGAAAAAATAATTACCTAAAAAAATATATATTTTAAAGTTAACTAGCAAAAAATTTCAAGAACAGGGTTTAAAATAAATTGCGAATGAACACGGAGATAAAAATGGCTGAAATAAATAATAATTTAACAAATTATAGAATAAATACAGAAAGAACAATTGATACAAAAAATATAGATTCTGAATCTTCAAGAGAAAAAGAACAAGATATAAAGAATAAAAATTCTGATATATCAAAATATATACCAGATACAGGCGTTTTAGGACGTTCACAAGTAAAGAATCCAAAAGGTTCTGATTTCACCAAAAGTATAGATGAAACAATAGCATTAATTGATAAATATCCAGAAATCGTGGAATGCGGTGATGAATTATTTGATACATTATATGAACAATTTTTATCTGATGGAATGAGCAATTCCGAAGCATATGAAAAAGCTTCTTTAGCAATGGAAGAATTCATTGAGATAAGTAAAGTGCAATTAGCTAAAATGCTTGATTAGTTTATTCAATGGTGTTAACATATATACATTGTTCATTTTTTAAGAGAAATATATGGAACGTATAAACCCAATTGAAGCAAAAGATAGAATAATCTTAGCACTTGATGTTGACACCATTGAAGATGTAGTAAAGTATGTTGATTTATTAAAAGAATACGTGGGTTTTTTCAAAGTAGGTTTGCCTTTATTTATTTCCTGCGGTTTTGATGCAATAAACGTTATAAAAGAACACGGTGGTAAAGTATATTTTGATGGCAAATTTCAAGATATTCCAAATACAACAGCTAAAGCAAGTATCAACTTAATGAAGAAAGGAATTGATTTTTTCAATATAAGCTCTACCGGTGGTTCAAAGATGTTAACAAGCACAATTACTGAGTGTAATAACTATGCAAAAAAGAATAATATGGAACCACCAATTATATTAGCGGTTACACTTCTTTCAAGTTTCGGACAAAAAACACTGACAAATGAACTTGGTATAGATATGAACATATCATCATATGTGCTAAAACTTTCAGAAATTGCAAAAGAAACAGGATTATCCGGAGTTGTTGCACCAGATACAGATGCGGCACAAATAAAAAAGGAATTAGGAGAAGACTTTATTGTTGTATGTCCGGCAGTAAGACCAACATGGGCAATAGTAAATGACCAAATAAGAATAGTTTCACCAACAGATGCAATAAAAGCAGGAGCTGATTATATAATAATTGGAAGACCAATAACCCGAGCGGCAGATCCAATAGCAGCTGCAAAATTAATAATTGCAGAAATAGAAGAAGCACTCAAAGAAAAAAGGAACAATATATGAATATTGGTGTACCAAAAGAGATAAAAGTAAGGGAAGATAGAATTGCAATTGCTCCACAAGGAGTAAATTGTTTATTTAATGATGGTCATACAGTATATATTCAAAAATCAGCAGGAATAGAAAGTGGATATTCTGATGAAGAATATAAAAGTGCAGGTGCAATAATACTGAATTCTGCAGAAGAAATATACAACAAAGCGGATATAATTGTAAAAGTAAAAGAACCACAACCATCAGAATATCGGTTACTTAAGAAAAATCAAATTTTATTGGCTTATTTGCACCTTGCTGTAGAAAAAGCACTTACAAAAGAACTTATTAATAAAAAAATCACAAGTATTGCATACGAGACAATTCAAACAGCAGATAAGAAGTTACCATTGTTAACACCAATGAGCGAAGTAGCAGGAAAAATGTCAATACAAATAGCTGCTAATTTATTGGAAAACAGGAATAACGGTGCAGGCATTTTACTAGGTGGCATCGCTGGTGTACCAGCTGGTAAAGTGCTTATTGTAGGTGCTGGCAATGTGGGTATTAATGCATCAAAAATTGCAATAGGAATGGGGGCAAATGTTAGTATTACAGATGTAAATATAGACAAATTAAGACATGCAGATGATATGTTCGGTCCAAAAATAAAAACATTTGTATCTACAGAAGCAAATTTAAAAGAATTGGTAAAAGATACAGATGTATTAATCGGAGCTGTTTTAATTCCCGGATATAAAGCACCTTGTATAATTACAGAAGAAATGGTAAAAAGTATGCATAAAGGATCTGTAATTGTAGATGTATCTATTGATCAAGGCGGAATAGTTGAAACAATGGATAGAATTACGACTCTTGATAATCCAACATATGAAAAATACGGAATAATACATTACAGCGTTGCCAATATTCCTGGCAGTGTTGCAAGAACATCAACAATTGCATTAACAAATGAAAGTATAAAATATATAAGAGAAGTTGCTACAGACGGAATAGTTGAGGCGTTAAAAAAGGATAAAGCATTAGCAAAAGGTGTTAATACATTTAACGGTAAATTAACAAATAAAGGTGTTGCAGAAGCTCTCAATTTGGAATTTACTGAGTTACCAAGTATTATTGGTTTTTAGGAATTAAATCACAACACATTTGACAAGCATTAAAAATTTTTGCCTTACTTAAGTTTTGCCTAAAACATTTAAATTTTAACGTATTAATTGCTTCTTTTAACGTCATTTCTTTTAAATTTGCAACTTTATATGATAGACAAGGATATATATCTCCTTCAGGATTAATATATATACTTGTCATTGGTATTTTACACGGATAATATAAATCAGTGATTTTTTTATTATCGGAAGAACTAAAAAATGTTTTAATTTTATCAGCATCTCCAACAGAATTAAACCTTGGAGCATATCTTAATATAGTTTTTGTTTTTTTAGATAAACTTTCAAGTTCTTTATATATCTCAAGAAAATGCTCCAAATCAAAATAAAGTTCAACCGGATATTCTTTCAAATAGAAATCTTCATTGAATTCTTCCCATAATTTAGAATTTTGTCTTAATGGCTGTTTTCTTAAAAAGGTCAAAGAAAAAAATTGTGCATTCAATTTTTGAGACTCTTTATACAATTTAGGTAAATCATCAAGATTTTTTTCTAAAACACAAGTTTTTATATCCAACATTGGTCTTGATTTATTTTGTCTTTTAGAATTAAACAAATCAAGATTATTCATAACCTTATCCCATAGTCCATTAAAATTCCTGTTTATATCATGATTTTTACCATAACCATCTAAAGATATAGAAAGAAGTAAAAGTTTATTTTTAATAAAGGAATCAATAATTTCTTCCTTCAATGCCAAACCATTTGAAATTAAAGAAACTTTTCTAAATTTTTTAGATGCTGCTTCATATATTTGTATAAAATCTTTTTTTAAAATAACCTCGCCAGCAACCATAGATATCAAAGAGAATGGAGGAATTTGATCTATTATAGAAAACCACTCTTGAGTCGATAGTTCATTTTTATTTCTAGATTCTGTTATATAACAAAAGGGACATTTCAGATTACAATTATACGTTAACTCTAAAATATAACGCATGGGCAAAAATACTTTTCCTGTTTTTTCAGAATAAACACACTTTGCATATATTTGCCTTATAAAATCAAATAAAAAACTATAATCCATAAATTAACTTCCACATATATAAATAATTATATTATTAACAAAATGTAATGTAAAAAAATAAAAACGCAATTTTTCAAATAAAAAAACTTTTATATAAATATAAGGGAAATTAGTTAATACACAGGGGATGAAGTTTATGGCTGTTGGTGCAAGAGATAAAATAGACAGGGAATTAGTAAAAAAATATGCAAAATTAAAAATGGATAATCCCGAAACAACAAAGTTAGTTGATTCACAAAAAATGTTATCAGCAATGAATGATTATGCAGCAATGCAAAAAAATATGCTTGATATGAATTCAAAATTAAAAGATATTTGTTCAAATGTAACATCAAAATCAGTTGTTTATCTAAAACTGAATTTCAATCCGCCAAGAACAAGAAAACAATAAATTGTAAATAAATTGCAAATAAATCCTTGTCATATATCAAAATGATTAACTTTTAATTACAATGTAATATGAAAGTTAATCATTACAGTATGGAAGAAAAATGAAACAAGTTATATTAGCATCAACATCTCCAAGAAGACAAGAATTACTTGAAAATTTAGGCTTGTTATTTCAAATAATTGCACCTGATTACAATGAAAATATCTTAAATAAAGCATTTTGTTACGAATTAATAGAATCTGTAGCCGAAAACAAAGGATTATCAGTTCTAAAAAAAATAAAATGCCCAGCTATAATAATAAGTGCTGATACAATAGTTATACACAATAATGTAATATTAGGCAAACCAAGAGATTTTGATGACGCATTTAAAATGCTTTCAATGCTAAATGGGAAAACACATAAAGTAGTCACTGCTATATGTACTATAAATAATGAGAACAATAAAAAAATCATCAAATCAGAAACAAGTGAAGTAACATTTAATAAAATTTCTGAGAATGATATAAAAAACTATATATATGATTTTCAACCATATGATAAAGCCGGGTCATATGGTATTCAGGAACTTCCAGAAAATTTCATAAAGGAAATAAAAGGAGAATATGATAATATTGTTGGTTTACCAACAAAATTATTAATAAACATGCTTTCGGAAATAAATAATATATAGATTTAATGTAAAATATAATTAGAGGAGTTAAGAAGGAGATAAGTATGAATAGTGAGCAGCTTGTAAAAGATAAAATTAGAAGTATAAAAGATTTTCCTATAGAAGGAATTATATTTAGAGATATTACAACTGCAATAAAAGACAAAGAAGCACTTCGAGAAATGATTAACTTCTTAACAGAGAAATTTATAAATAAAGGAATAGATTATGTTGCAGTGGTAGAATCAAGAGGTTTTATATTTGGCTCAGCACTTGCATATAATATAAATGCAGGATGTATATTGATAAGAAAACCAGGAAAACTTCCAGCAGAAACAATAAGTGAAGAATATGCACTAGAATATGGAACTGATCGTTTAGAAATACATAAAGATGCAATAGAAGAAGGTAAAAATGTAATAGTAATCGATGATTTACTTGCAACAGGAGGAACTGTAGCAGCTGCTTGTAAACTATTAAAAAAAGCAGGCGCAAATGTAAAAGCAGCAGCATTTATAATAGAATTATCAGAGCTAAACGGAAGAAAAAATCTACCAAAAGATATAGAAGTTGTCTCAATGGTTACTTATTAAAATATTGGTAAAACTTCATGGGTGATGAGAATAAACAGTTTGAAGCAAGTCAACAGAAGTTGCAAAAAGCGAGAAAAGAAGGTCAAGTTGTAAAGTCAAAAGATTTTTCAATGGCTTTGGCATTGCTTGTTATGTTTATAATTATCTTAAAATTATCACCATTCATTTGGGACCAAATATCTATATTATTTGTATATTTGTATGATAAAATTCCAGAGAAACATTTGGAAGATATTGGTTACGCACACCTGTTTACAGCAATTGCTATTCCCACGATGTTAATTATAGGTCCAATATTAGTAATGGCAGCTTTTATTGCCATTATCGGTGATTTTATACAAGTTGGACCATTAGTAACAACAAAACCACTTGAACCCAAGTTAGATAAACTTAATCCATCAAAATACTTTAAAAATCTAATGTCGCCCAAAACAGCTTTTGAATTAGTAAAAAATATTGTAAAAGTTGCGCTTCTTGGACTTATAGGATGGATGGTATATAATTCCCACCTTGAAGCGATATTGGCATTAGCCACTATAGATAACAGTTTTGCAATAATGAATGAATTTGGGGCTTTAATTATAGATTTTGTTATGAAAGCTGGTCTTGCTTTTTTAATAATAGCTGCTGCAGATTATGGTATGGTTCGTTGGAAATTTTTACAGGATCAAAAAATGTCTTTTAAAGAAGTAAAAGATGAATATAAGAATTCAGAAGGTGATCCACATGTAAAAGCAGCACTTAGACAACGCCGTCAACAAATGCTACAAAAGAAAATGATGGATTCAGTTCCTGATGCAGATTTTGTTGTAACAAATCCAACACATATAGCATGTGCATTAAAATATGATGCACAGCAAATGGAATCACCTAAAATGCTTGCAAAAGGTACAGAATTATTTGCTAAAAAGATTATAGAAATAGCAAGAGAACATTCAATACCTGTTATAGAAAATCCACCTGTGGCAAGAGCACTATTCAGAATGGTAGAGATTAATGCATCTATTCCGCCGGAACTTTATAAAGCAGTAGCAGAAATATTGATTTTTGTATATAATTTGCGAAATACTAAAAAAGGTAGTAATATATAAAATAAAAGATAAATAGAAAAAGAAATGCACACAAAAATAAAAGATTACATTGAAATAATCGAAAAGGTAGCCAAGGTAGAGCATAAACGTATTCCATCACATATGGTAGATTATGATGAATTGGTAAGCATTGGTATTATTGCGATACAAGTACTAATAAAAGATAAGACGGAAGAACAACTAGCCAGATATAATAACTCATATATTGCAACTGCGGTTAGATGGGCTATCAGAAATGAGCTTAGAAACAGATATAAGTGGTACTCATTAAAGCATAAAAATGTAGACTCACAAGAAGAGCAAGGTCAAGGTGATAATGGTGATGAATCAGCAATTACACCAGGGAAAGTAAGAGAAGCTATTTATGAAACTATATTATCTATAGATAGTTTAGCAGCTGCTGCGTCTGACAATGATTCACCTTTTGATTTTATAAAAGATCCGTCTGCACTGCCAGATGAAAAAGCTGAAATTTCAGAGCTTGGAAGAGTCATAAGAGAAGCAATTGCTAAACTACCACAAAAAGAAAGAATTATTATCGAATATAGATTCTATCGTAATATGCAAGTAAAAGAAATTGCAGAACAAGTTGGACTTTCTTCTTCAAGAATCACAAGAATTATTCAAGCAGCATTAAATACCGTAAGAGAATATCTAAATAAAAAAGATCTCTACGGTTATTAATATTTTTTACTTTATACTTCAAATAATGAAAATAGTCTTGTTCTAATTTCTTCAGAATCAAGTTCTTTTTCTATTTCATTTAGCTCAAAAGCTTTTTGATAAGATTTTGCAGCTTCTATATTATTCCCCTGTTCTTCTAAAACTCTACCCAAGTTAAAATATGCCATTACATAATCATTCTTGATATTTATAGCTTTCTCAAAAAGCTTTTTAGCCTCTTTTAAGTTCCTTATACCATCCAAATATATAACTCCTAAATTATTATATGCTGAATAATAATCTGGATCTATAGCGATTGCTTTATGGTATGCGATAATTGCTTCTTCCAAATAATCTTTTTGCCATAAGGCAATTGCACATTTATTATATGAAATTGCATTTTTAGGATTTAACTTTATTGCTTCACAATAAGCTTTAATAGCACTGTCAATATCATCTGTTTGAAGATAAATATCTCCAAGTTCAACAAATATTTCATCATTATTTTCATCTAGAATTAATGCCGTTTTCAATAAATCAATAGCCGTATCTATATCATTAAATATATTATGATACAAAGATGCTAATGCTTGACAAACAATTGCAGTCCACTCAGGATCAGGATTTTTATCTATTGCAAACTTATAATGTTCGCTTGCTTCCTCATATTGTTCTGCTTTAACTAATGCATATGCCAAAGCATTATGATAAAAAGGATTTATTTCATCTTTTTCTAATGCCAATTTAAATGCATTAACAGAATTAATTATGTCATTCTTCTTTAAATACAAATGACCTAGTTCATAATAAATATTTGCATTATTATCTTCTAATTCTAAAAGTTTTGAGTAGCAATCAATTGCTGTATTTACATCACTATCAAAATAAATTTGAGTAATAGTTGCTACTTTCAGTAATAACTCCTTATTATAAGGATTATTTTGTAACGCTTTTATATATGCATTTCTTGCAGTATCAACATTTTCTTCTTTTATATTTATATCACCAATTTTCTGATAATATATTTCTGTTCTACCTGTCGAATTTGCAGCCACATCATATGCTTTTACAGCCATAGAATAATTTTTAGTTTTTTCTAAAACTTTCCCTAACAAATCATAAAAAATTAATGAAAATTTCTTTGATATGTTTTTATATAACATTTTCATAGAAGAATTATCAAGAGGAATACTTAAACTACCAGATAACATATAATATAAAGATTGGGACAAATCTTTCGCATTTATATTTGTATCTTGCATTTTGTCTATATACATAGAAGCCAAAGATAATCTGGAACGTGCTGATTTTAAAGGACTTAATTTTATCGCCTCTTTTAATTCTTTTTCAGCTTCGTCATATTTTTTTGCCATTTCAAGGAAATAAGCAGTATAAATCCTTGCATTAGGATTTGATGGAGATATATTTATTGCCGATTTACATTGTTCAATAGCAGATGAAAGGTTTATCTCTCCTTTATCCCACAACAAAGTTGCCAATCTATAATATGCTTCTGCTATATTTGGATTAAATTTAATAGCATCAATATAATTATCAACAGCATTATCCAAATCTGATTTTTTTCCTTTAATCAAATATTGTTCATGATATTTACGAGCAAACTCCATATAATTTTGAGCCATAGAATCAAAATCAAATTCTTCTGTTTCTATTGTATTTTTTGTTTTTTCTTCAAACATCGACCATCTATTCCTCTACAATATATATCATCCGATAAAACTTGAAAAAAAGGAATATTTTAGAGTGAAAATACTACGTATGGAGTAGTCATTATATGATAAATTTATTTATGAAAATAATATAATTGTCAATTTTTAAAATATTTTTGTTTTTATTTTAATAGGTTGACTATAAAAGGAGGCGTTTTATGAATCCTATAAGATTTGGAGAAATAAAATACAGTTCTAAATACGGAAAAGATGGTATTAGAGAAAGAAATGAATATACATTAAATCCAAATGATGTACCAAAAGATTCATTTAACCCCAAATACAAATCAAAAGGGAATAAAAAGGCAGCCGGAATATTTACAACTTTAGCTTTAATGCTTGCGACTGGATTTGCAGTGTACAAAGGGAAAGGCAAAATACAACATGTAATAAACAATACATATTCAGGAGTAACAAAAGCAGTAAAAGATTTTGCAACAAAACATCCTAATTTATCTCAAGCAGGTAAATCAATAAAAGAAGCTGGTGTCCACTTAAAAGATGCTTGTGCCAAACCTACTGAATTTGTAAAAAAAGGTGCAAAACTAATAGCAAAACCATTCAAAGCAATATATAACGGAGCAAAAAATTTATTTACGAAAAAGACTAACTAATGATACAAAACAATAATATACAAACATCAAATAATATATTTAGCTTGTTCCCCCAATATAAACTGGAACAAGCAAATGTTGTACAAAAACCGATTTCGAAAATATCAGTAAATACTTCAAAAAAAGATAAAAAAGATTCAATTGCACTTACAAAGAAGAAATCAAGTAAAGCAAAAAAGATTATTTTCGGTTCCACTCTTGCTTCTACAATAATAACAGCTGGAATAGTCAGTATGTTTTTTGCAAAAGGTTTTCATGGAAGTTCATTAAAGAAACTAACTAAATTAAAAGAAAAATTAGCAAGAGAAATATATGTAAGCAGCAATAACAAAGCAGAAGGAATAACACAGAAAGCAGTTCTTTATACAAAAAAAGGAACCCAAAAAGCAATAAATGGACTTGAAGCAACTTCAAATTTTGCAGCAATAAAGGACTGGACATGCGATAAAATTTTAAGATTAAACAAAGCTACTGCTAAATTTGCTGACAAATCAAAAAGTTTATTCAAAAAAATTGTAGATAAAACTTTAGGAAAAAAATATGATAAAGTTGAAGTAAAAGTAAAAGATTTAACTTCACTTTTGAAGCATTATAATATTATAAATTTAGAAAATTTAGACGAAACTCAAAAATTAATGCCTGTAACAATAAAAGGCGATACAAAAACATTAGCAGAATGGGTAGAAAAACTTTCACAGGAGATAAAACGTCTTGAAAGCTCCTACGATGATGGTTTTAGTTTAGGTGCAAGAAAGTTAAGAGGACAAAAACGCACTCAATTATTATCAGGAATTTCAGACAAAATAAAAGAAAAATTATTTGGAACCAAAGGGAATAAAATTAACACAAATAATTATAAAACATATGTAACACAAGATGTTTCAAATGCTGCTCAACAAGAACTAAAAGAAGAAATTTTAAAAGCAAGAAAAAAAGTTACAAACAATATTCCTGCAATATATGATGATATAAAAGGAAAAGTTAATCAGTTTTCTAATTCAATAAAACTACAAGACACTGCTTCATTAGAATTTATAACAAAATTAAATCAACAACTTGATGCCTTTAAGAAATGTTCAGGAGCAAGTGAAGCCTTATCAAGAAGAAAAATTGTCGAAGAAATATCATCAAATGTTGATGACTTTATTGAATTAATAAAAAAATCAGATTATTCAGATATTGAAAAAGCAAACATATTTGATATTTTAAATTCAATAAAAGCCTCAGCAAAATCTTCAAGCGGAAAATCAAAAGGTGCACTTGAAGAAATTATGACAATTTTAAAAGGTCTAAATAATGAAACTTTAAAAGGAACAAACACCAAAATAATTTCAGACACTGATTTTAGAGATTTTTCAAAATTATCTTCAAAAATAAGTAAAGGTCTTGATAGTGCTACAGAACTTGAAATGGGAGAATATTTCTTAAAACATGCAGAACTTGAAGTTGGCTCAGCTGCAACAGACATATTATCGCTTCTGTTACCAATAGGAGCTGGTGCAATATCAATAGCAAAAGGTGACGATAAAGATGAAAAAGTTTCCGCAACTCTTACAACCTGTATTCCTCTTGCAGGAAGTTTTGCCACATTTATATATGGGACTACAAAGATGTTATCAGGTGCTAAAAATCTAATGTTTTCTTTAATTTCAGGTATTGTTTTAGGAAAATTTGGAAATTACTGTGATAAACTATACAAGAAATATAAAGAATCAGGCTCTGTAGCAAAAGTAGCAAAAGAAGAATATGAAAACTTTTGGACCGATTTAACACCTAAATATGCACAACCTTTAAAAGAAACTGAAAAGAATAAAATCAAAGATAAAGAAGCAAAATAATCACTCATTTAATTGAGTAACTTTTTATATTTTAATTATAAAATATAGTTATGAAAAAATTCTTAACTATATTATTAATATTTTGTACTATAAATTCAATAGCAATAGCTGTTGAATTTGATGCTTCAATTGATGAAAACATAAGGAAAGATTTTAATGTTGAAACAAATGAATTACCGGCTCTGCCAAATGCAGTTCCTACTACAAATCCTATAAAAACCGAAATTTCAACACAAACAAAATACAGTCCTACAGGAAAAATATACACACTTAAACACGGAACAAAAATTAATCTAATATCAAAAAACAAAATATCTGATTGGATGCATAAAGGTAGCCAAGTTTCATTTAGTTCAAACGGGAATATATATACGAAAGAAGGCATAATAATTCCTTCAGGTACAGTTTTTAAAGGAACAATAACAGACTCACACCGACCACAACTAACAGGAAACGGTGGTTTAGTCGAACTAAAAATTGATGAAATATACTTTAACGGAATAATGTCCAAAATAAATACAAAAGTAAGTATGGCAAATTCTAAAAAAATATTCCTAAGTAACATAAAAGGGAAACGTTCATACTGGAAGAATTTTTCTAAAGTAATGACACCAGGTAAAAAAGTATTTTCGGCAACGCATACTTGTGCTATGGCAATGATGCCAATACCTGTTGTTAACCTTCTATCTGTAATTCCGTTAACAGGGGGAGCCGTTATTTATACACTAAATTTAGTAACTGCACCAGTTATTACAATATTTACAAAGGGCGGTTCTTTATCATTACCTGCAGGCACACATTTCCAAATTAAAATAACAAATGAAGTTAAAATAAAAGGATAATTTTAAATTGTTGATTAGCATATATTTTTATATTACGCTAGAGACAGTTTGAAAGGAAATATTTATGTTACGAGCAGGAATTGTAGGATTACCAAACGTAGGGAAATCAACATTATTTAACGCATTAACTTCTTCAAATAATGCACAGAGTGCTAACTTTCCGTTTTGTACCATAGAACCGAATGTAGGAGTTGTTAATGTTCCTGATGAAAGACTCCAGATTTTAGGCAAACTTGTTAAAACTCAAACAATAATTCCTACAGCTATTGAGTTTGTAGATATTGCAGGACTTGTAAAAGGTGCAAGCAAAGGTGAAGGACTTGGTAACCAATTTTTACATAATATAAGAGAAGTTGATGCAATTATTCAAGTTGTAAGATGTTTTGATGATATAAATACGATCCACGTTGCAGGAAAAGTTAATCCTATTGATGACATAGAAACCATCAATACAGAATTAGCATTAGCTGATATGGCATCAATAGAAAAAAGACTTGAAAGATTAACTAAAATAGTCAAAACAGGTGATAAACAAGCAGCACTTGAATATAAAGTCCTATCAAAAATCAATGAGTTATTGGTGGATGCAACATTTATTAATCTTGAAAAATATTTTGAAGATGAAGAACTTGAATTTGCAAAAAATTCGCAATTAATGTGTATAAAACCTGTTATATATGCTGCAAATGTTAGTGAAACAGATTTAGCAACAGGTAATAATTATGTTGAACAGGTAAGAGAATATGCATCTAAACATGGTGCTGACGTTGTTGTAATTTCAGCAAAAATAGAAGCAGAACTTGTAGATTTATCTCAAGAAGAAGCAAAAGCATATTTATCAGATTTGGGTGTAACAAGCTCTGGTATTGAAAGAATGGTTCAATCCGTATATAAACTACTTGATTTAACAACCTTTATAACAGCAGGCGAAAAAGAAGTAAGAGCTTGGACTGTAAAAAAAGGTTCTAAAGCACCAAAAGCTGCCGGTGTTATTCACACAGACTTTGAAAAAGGTTTCATAAGAGCCGAAGTAACAAGTTATAAAGACTTTGTAGATGCAGGTTCTTATGTTGTTGCCAGAGAAAGAGGTGTTACAAGACTTGAAGGTAAAGATTACATTATTCAAGATGGAGACATTGTCCATTTTAGATTTAATGTGTAGGCTCTTCACTAAAATTTAATGTTGAAAACAATTTAACCGCTTCGTAGACTCTTGGTCCCGGGCGGTTTATTATATCTCTTTGTTTAGAACTCAAATATAATATTTTAGTATTGGGGAATAATTTCTTTATTTTTTCAACATCTGAAGGAAAACAAATAATAATAACATCCGGATTCTTTTCAAGCACATATTCTAAAGTTATACTTGGATAATAATATGGAATTTCGGATGTAATAGAAATATGTCCTGATTTTTGTATAATATCAGTTATAAAACTCTCTCTTCCGATTGTAACAAGAGGATTTGTTTGTACTACGTATAAAATTTTTTTAGGATTATTAGTCCTGTTTCCTTCAATTTTTTGTTTTATGTCTTTTATAAGTTTTTGTGCATTTTTTTGACTATTTGTAATTTTAGAAATGTTATTTATAGCTTCATATATTTCTTCAATTTTTGTAAACTCAAAATAAACTGGCTTAGTTTTTGTTAAAGAAAGTTCACCAAGTTTAGGTTTTGCAGAAGTCATTGCAAATAAATAATCAGGTTTCAAACTAACAATCATTTCCATATTTACAAAATATGTATCACCAATAATTGGCTTTTCTCTAACCTTTTCAGGGTAATTACAGGTTGAAGAAACAGCAAGCAGATTATTTTCTGCACCTAGTGAATATATAATTTCCGTTATGACAGGTGATAAACTAACATAAGTTGAAGCAAATGTTATAGTACCTATAAAAAATAATATAAAACTAATTACATATCTGTATATGAACATCTTCTTCATTATTTATAACCTTAAAGTTAATTCCGAATATTTTTTTTAATATGTCAGACGAAATAAAATCTTTCTTTACTCCGGATAATATCTCATTTTCTCTTGTTAGACCAATAAAATAATCCCCATAATCAGAAGCTAAATTAATATCATGAAGAACAATAATAGAAGTAATTCCTGTTTGTGTAAGTTTTTTTATCATATTTAGGATTTTTATTTGGTTAATTAAATCCATATTAGCTGTCGGTTCATCAAGTAACAGAATATGTGCTTCTGAAATTAAGCCTAAGGCAATATTTGCTTTTTGCAATTCACCTGAACTTAAATTATCTATTAGGGTATCTTTCTTATCTGTAAGCTCAAATATATTAAGCATTTCATTAACTTTATCTTTTTCCTCTTTTGTTAAAAACCACTTCCAATTTTGTTTATAAAAAGAAGATTCAATATATTCTTGCAAAGTAATACCCGGCGGATATTTTATCCTTTGCGGAAGATAAAATAAATCTTTATTATTTACTGATATTTCACCCATTTGGGGTTTAATGATACCTGCAATTATTTTTAATAAAGTAGTTTTTCCAACCCCATTAGTACCCACTAACATAGTAATCTTATTTTGAGGAATTTGTATATTTGCATTTTCAAAAAGATTTACATCATCTACAGAATAAGAAAGGTTATTAATATTAATCACTAAAAATATCTCCTTTCTTAACTAAGAAAAATACAAAAACAGGTGCACCAATAAATGCAATAACAAGACCTAAAGGTATTTGAAGCGGATATATTACCGTTCTTGCAATATAATCTGCGACAAGTATCAAGCTGCTGCCTATTAATATATTAGATATAAATAGCCATCTATAATCTTGACCCAATAACATTCTTGATATTTGTGGCGCAATAATACCCACAAATCCAAGTATTCCTGCAGAAAATACACTTAAAGATGTTAATAAAGAAGCTAAAATTATTATAATTAAGGTATAAAGATATCTTCTTTTTTTATCTGTCGATAATAAATCCGAATCTAATCTCAAATAGTTTAATTTAGGAATAAATAAAGCAGTTATAGACATTAAAATCACAAACAATATTATCAATGTTTTATTAGAGATTACTTCATTATTGGTAACGCCACCTGATAAAATTAACATCATCACGTATGATTTTAAAGGATTTATAAGTATTATTAAAGAAATTAAAGAACTTACAAAAATATTTATAGATAAACCGATTAATATTAATTTTGTAATCGTAAATTTACTTAATCCTGAAAAAATAATAACTATAGCGGAAGAAAGTAAAGCACCAATAAAACCAAAAATAGAATAGTTAGAACTATTAAAGAAAAGAATAGAAAGAACAATACCAAGTCCTGCGCCTGATGATATTCCCGTAATATAAGGTTCAGCAAGAGGATTTTTTGAAACAGCTTGCATAAACATCCCGGCAAGAGCCAAACAACATCCTGCAATTAATGCTTTTAATGCCCTTGGATACCTTAAGACAGTCAATATTATACTATCTGTATCTTCTGAAATATTAAATGCCTTACACAACATATTAATACCAAAATCTTTGTATCCTGCATACATAGCAAGATACAAAGATAAAATAAGTATTAAGAATAAAACTATTATTATTAATATTTTTCTGAATTTATTCATAAATTTACTATATCACAGAGTTTCAACTTTTTCTTTTTGTGGAAGAGTATATTTCATAAATAAACCGGCTCTAAAGTGAATTCCCGGAGCATAATATGAAGTCGGACCAGTTTTATACATTGAAATATCTTGATCAAGAAGATTATAAACAGTTCCATTTAAAGATATTTCAGTATTTTCCGTTTTAATTAATCTGACTTTACCACCAATTTTTACATCAACATAACCATTTGTTTTATCTGAGTTTTGAGTCGCAGACATATAACGACCTGAATTTGCCTCAACACCAGCATATAAATTAACTATTTCGTTAGGTATCCAATAAATTGTCCCTTTGATTGAATTTCTCGGACAGCCCGGTAAATCTGTATGAGTTGTTTTATCCTCTGAATCTGTATAAGTATAACTTGCAATAGCTTTTAACCAAGGTTTTGGTTCCCAAGTAATTTTTCCTTCATAACCTTGAATTCTAGCACTATCAACATTTACATATTGTCCGACATATACCCATGTTATCGGGTCTGTTTCACCTCTATAACCTATATAATCTTTATAATCACTATTAAAATAGCCAAAATCAATCGTCAACTTTTCATCAAAAAATGATTGAGTAACACCTACATCCCAACTTTCCATTTTTTCCGCTTTCAAATTTGGATTAGCCAATGACTGCATATAAGAAGAATTCATTGTTCCAAAACGTTGATATAAAGTAGGGGTATTAACACTTTGTCCCCAAGAAGTTCTAAACTTAGTTTTTGAACCTTCCAAATTGAACGTAGGAAGAACTAATGCGGCAGAAACATTTGGTGTAACATATGTACCAAAATCCGAATTATTTATAATTCTGGCTCCACCTCTTATAAATAATTTATCCTTAACGTTTATTAAATCATTAACAAAAACATCATTTTGTATAGTGTTACCTGAATATCCGTTAAGTGTAGTACCTGTCCACATGGCAACATCTCGAGTATGTCCATCTATAAATTCAGTTTCAAAATTGTAACCTACAGATAAAGTATTCCAATCTGTAACATTATAATTATGTTGAGTTACAAAATTAAGTCTTGAGCTATTTATTTTTGAAATTGACTCATAAAATGGGTCTCCACTTAAATTATCAGGCAAGACATAACTATTACTTTCATTATGATACACACCAAATTTTGCATCATAACTATATTTTTCATTCGGACTGTGAGAATAAGAAAGAACGTTCATTATATCATAGTTCAAACCATAATTATTTGGAGATTGATATATTCCATAAGGATATGATTGTTGATAACCTACACCTATGTCTTTCCTGGCTCTTGAAAATCTAAATATATTACGTACTTCTGCTTTTTCATCAAGAATTCTTTTACCTATATTGGTAACAATGTTCAAATTATTATAATCATCATTTCGAATATCCCCCAAACCTGTAGCACGCATACCACCATCAGTTTTAAACCAAGTTACCCCCATATAATAATCAATAGAATGATTTCCGCCCATAACTGCTAATCGTTCTTTAAAAGTTCCGAGATTTCCCATCTCACTTCCCATTTCAATTGACAATGGACCTCGACCTCTTCTCGTCTGCATTGCAATTAATCCACCAGAAGCATTAGTTCCAGCCAAATTACCTTGAGGTCCCCTTATTATTTCAATTCTTTCTAAATCGTCTGTTAATATAAATTGAGGTTCAACACCAGGACTGGTCATTGATGTTCGGTCGCCTCTTATGCCATCTATTGTCATTCTTACCCTATCTGTACCACGCAATCTTACAGAAGAAACAGAACCATCAGAACCATTTGCATTCTGAACAAAAAGGCTACCTGTTTGATTTAATAATTCAGATAATAAAGGTGAATGTTGTCGTTCTATATCTTTTCTTGAAATTATATCAACACTTGCACCTGCAGATTCAATTGACTCTGCATAGTTACTGTAAGAATATATTTCCTTTTCTTTAACATCGCCATACAAAATTAACTTGTCTGTAGTTTTTTCATCAGAAGTATCCAATTCGACTACTTCTTCCACAGCATGCACAGGCATAAAAGAAAAAAAAGCCACGGCAAGCATCACATAAAACATTCTTTTCATCAATTTTTAACCTCGTGCTCGCAAGTAATTCCAGACAAAATAGGTATTCTGACTTCAGAAAGTTTTCTTTCCCCTTCAGCTACGGCATAGTCACTCGTTCGAGTAGTTTCCCTATAACGTCTCTTTAAGAATATCATCTTTTCCTTTTTTGTCAACAATATTTATATTAAAAATAATTAAGTCATAATTTTTTTAGATTTACTACTTATTTTATACATGTTAAAATCGACATCAGTTAATGACGAGGAAATCGAGTGGAATTCTTGAACCGGACCGCGGCCGTATAGTCGGAATGCTCTATATTCTCATATAGGTTGCGTTATCCTGCCTATATAGTGAAGAAGGGCTCCTTACGTTAAACGTATAAGGAGTTTTTATTTTGCCGACACCAATATCATTACAATCTAATAATAGAGCGGGATTATGTCCTCATGGACTTCCACCATCTGCTTGTCCTATTTGTAGTGGCGGCAGCATGGCTGGTGGAGGAAGAGTTAAAGAAGCAGTAGTTTCAAAACCAATAAATTCAGGTGAATGGTCATTTATGAAATGTTACGCAGCAGGGCTTGCTATGCGTGCACAAGAAGCAAGAGTTGAAAATGCAAAAACTACATTTGAACGCCAAATTGAGTTTGCTCAACAACTTGGAAAAAACATACAAAATATTGCGAATAAAATCCAAAATGCCATTCAGAACTTACAAAACAGTTCTCCTGTTATTATCCAAAATATTTTACAGGTAATAAATAATACAATAATTAATCCTGTACTAAATTTAATATCACAAATACCAAAATTAATTGAAAATATAGCTGAGCTTCAAAAGAAGCTTGGTGAAATGCTGCAACAAGCCGGGGAAAAACTAACAGCATTATTAGGCGATATTAAAAACTTCATTGACAGAAAAGTTATTGAGAACATTAAGAAACAAATTAAAAAATTTTTCTTATGGTTTACTACAGATTTAGAAGATGAAAATTATAAGAATGATGACGCTTTAGAAGTATTCAAAGCAAGAGAAATGAAAAAATATATAGTTAATATTATAACTAAGATTAAGAAACGGAATGACAATGATAATAGAACCAATAAAGAATAAACAAGTTGATATAAAGAAAAAGAA
>CALUUL010000012.1 GCA_944323945.1 Candidatus Gastranaerophilales bacterium | reverse complement strand
GCATTAGCAGATAAATTCGGAGATGAAAGTCTCATAAAAAATGCACTAATGCAAAAAGGAAGAAGTATAGTATTAAACCAGATGGTAAGAGCAGAGTCTGATATTGCAGTTGCTGCTGCTTCTGTTCTTGCACGTGCAGAATTCGTTAAAAGAATGCAAGAACTTGAATTGAAATATGAAATGCAATTATCAAAAGGAGTTTCAGATAAGGTTATTCAACAAGCAAAAAACTTCATCTCAAAATATTCTTTCGAGAAATTGAATGAAATTGCAAAAATGCACTTTAAAACAGTTAATGAGTTAAGATAATTTATTCTGTTTCTAATAACTTTTTATATAGTTCCTTTTGTTTTTCTGTAATCGTTTTAGGTATATTAATTGCAATTCTAATATTTAAGTTTCCGTAGCCGCCTGTTTTTTTAGGTAAACCAAGATCTTTTAATCTTAATATTTTTCCGTATCTCGTTTCAGGTGGGATTTTTATTCCGATTATCCCATGCAAAGTTTGAATATCTTTTTTACAGCCAATAACGGCTTCTGCAGGTGTTATTTCTATTGTTTTTGTGATATTTTCACCATCTATTGTATATTCAGAATCTTTTAATTTTATTACAAAATATAGGTCGCCTTTTCTTCCGTAGTTATCAATTTTGCCTTCACCTTTTAATCTGATTTTTTGACCTTCTTTAACACCTTTAGGAATTTTTACTGACAAATTACGTGATTTGCTTACAATACCTGTGCCACCGCATTCACTGCATACACTTCCTGCTCCGTTACATTTCATACATTTTTCAACAGTATTCATTTTAACATTAATTGGTTTGTCGCTCATTAAATCTTTTGCTGTAATATTTAAATCTTGAGTAACATCTAAACTTGTTTCTTTTTGATTACTGTTGCAATAACCATTTGTGGAACATCCACTTTGACTTGCTGTTCTGCTTGCATTTCCGAATAAATCATCATATGAAAAACTTTGAGAAGAAGTTTTTCTTGTTCTTTGGGCTCTTGTTCCACCCATTAAATCTCCAAAGATAGAACTAAAAAAATCAGAGAAATCTCCACCTGAAAAGCTTTGGGAAAAACCACCTTGATTGAAATTATTAAAGTTGAATCCTTCAAAACCCGGAGGTGGTGTGAAATTTGCACCTTGTTGCCAGTTTTCGCCAAGGCTATCGTATCTGTTCTTCTTTTCTTTATCTGATAGAACTTCATAAGCTTCATTTATGTCTTTGAACTTGTTAACAGCATCAGGTGATTTGTTTACATCCGGATGGTACTGTCTTGCAAGCTTTCTGTATGCAGATTTTATTTTAGCTTCTGTTGCATTTCTATCTACACCTAGTATTTTATAATAATCTTTATATTCCATATTCTAAATCTCCTTACTTAAATGATAATATAAAAATCTGCTATATATTAAATAATTAATTTTTTTTTAATTATGTTTTTTTATGAAATTATACTGAAATCTTATTAACAAAATTATTGTTTTTTACTATCATATAAGTATGAAAAAGTATTTGGGCATACTAGGTTCTTTGTTTATTCTGTTTCAGCAAAATGTTTATGCTGAGACATCTTCTTTTGATTTGAGAGACAATCTTAGCAATAAAATAACTCCTGCTGTTGTTGCTGAACGGAAAAATGAAGTACGTCTCAACAATGAAAATTTGCTTCAAAATAGTAAAAAAAATAAACATCCAAAATTAGAATTAAATGAGAAAGTTTTAAGTTATACTTTTAAGACAAATAATACAATACAATCCCCATCGGAAAGTATTATTTATCAAGAAAGTCAATCCAAAATAGATGCTATTGATCCTCAAAAACAAAGTAATATAAATTCATATTATCCCGGATTAAGAGGTCCAAATCAATTGGTCATTTATACTCCTTTTTATGGATTAAGAACTGGTACTAATGAATTTGGGACTGAAGCCATTGTTGAAAATAATATGGTTGTGCGTTTAAATGGAGCAGATTCTATTATTCCAAAAAATGGTTTTGTAATTTCAGGACACGGCAAAGCTAAAACTTGGATTATAAAAAATATTCAAATTGGGTCTAAAGTTTATATTGACTATGATGATAGTAATTTAAAGGTTTTTTTGACTCCAGATAGTCTTGTTTATGCAGCAAAAGAAAAGATAAAAGAAGTTAGTGGTCTTATTGAATATTACAGACAAAAAGATATTTTGTATAATGATAGAAAAGCCAATGAATATTTAGAAAATTCAAGAGAATTTTTACGTAGGGCTGAAAAAAAGCCTGAAAAAACACAATCATTTATTATGGATGCGATGTCTTCGTTAGATGATGCTATAAAAAATGCAATTCCATATTTAAATAATGAACTGAAAGGTGTCTGGGTTCGTCCTATAGAAAAAAACCACGCTCAAATTACTAAAACTCTAGATAGAATGAAAGATGCTGGTATAACTGATATTTTTTTGGAAACATATTTTCACGGTAAAACAATATATCCAAGTAAATATCTTAAAGATAATGGGGTTATATGGCAAAGAGAAGAATTTATAGGTTTTGATCCTTTGGAAATATGGATAAGTGAAGCACACAAAAGAAATATGAAAGTTCATATTTGGTTTGAGAGTTTTTATGTCGGGAATGACAATCCACAAACCACGCCTAATCATGTTTTAAGTGTATATCCTATGTGGGCAAATAAGAGATTATCTAACTATGATTCTGAAATGCCTGTACCTTCACTTTCTGAGCACAATGGATATTTTTTGGATCCAGCGAATATTCAAGTACAGACATATTTATTGGGTATTTTAAATGAAATAATTTCTAATTATGAAATAGACGGTATAAATCTGGATTATGTAAGGTATCCGCAAACCGTGGATCCATCTTATTCTAATTATGCTTCAACAAATTGGGGCTATACTAAAGTTGCTCGAGATGAGTTTAAGGCGATGTATGGGCTTGATCCTGTTGATATTGCATATGGCACAGGTGATTGGCAGTTATGGACCATATATCGCCAACGTCAAATATCAGAATTTATAAAAAGTGTAAAAAAACTCACAGTTAATAGAAATATAAAGCTGACAACAGTTGTATTTCCTGATTTAAAAAAAGCTTCGGCAACAAAAATGCAAAATTGGAAAGTTTGGTCGATGAATAATCTTGTTGATGGTTTTACTCCTTTGATTTTAACAGGTGATAAAAATACTGCAGTTTTACTATTGAAGGATATATTTAATAATACAAGTTCGACAACAAAAATTTATCCTGGATTATTTGTTACTTTTATGGGTGGACCATTTGAAGATTTATTGATTCAGATACATAAAACAAGAGAATTTAGAGCTAATGGAGCTATTATTTTCGATTATGCTCATTTGGATGATAAATATATAGAAGCATTAAAAACAAGAGTTTATAATCAAACATATGAAAGTCGAGAGTTTGACTTGAAAACTCCCGAAAATTATACACCGCAAGTAAAGTATAATGAAAAGAAAAAGAAAAGATTTTGGAGAAAAGATAAATGACAATAATTAATTTTACAAAAATGCAAGGGTTAGGTAATGATTTTGTAGTTCTTGATTATGAAGAATATAAAAAGGCAAATAAGTCCCCTCAAGAAATTGCATTAAAATTATGTGACAGGCATTTTGGTATTGGTGCAGATGGCTTAATTATTGTTAATCCAAATACAAAAGATACTGATATTGGATGGATTTTTTATAATAATGACGGATCAATTGCACAAATGTGCGGAAATGGAATAAGATGTTTTGCTAAATATGTTTTTGAAAAAGGTTATGTAAATAAAAAAGAATTTTCTGTTGAAACTAAAGCCGGAACAATTATACCTAAAATTTTAGATAATGGACTTGTTAGGGTTAATATGTCTCAGCCCATTTTAGAACCTGATAAAATTCCTGTAAAAGTTAATAATAACTTGAATTTTGATATTGTTGTATCAGATAGATCATTTATTGCAAATGCAGTTAGTATGGGAAATCCTCATTGCATTATTATTACTGATGAAAATACAAAGGAATTGGCTTTAAAGTATGGTCGTGAAATAGAAACTCATCCTTTATTCCCGGAAAAAACCAATGTAGAATTTATAAAGATTTTATCGCGAGATGAAATTAATTTAGATGTATGGGAAAGAGGTTGTGCAATTACTCTGGCATGCGGAACTGGGGCTTGTGCAAGCGTAACGGCAGCAATATTAAATGGTTTATGTGATAATAAAGTAAAAGTAAATTTACCTGGCGGACAGCTTTTAATTGAATGGGATGGCAATATTAACGATACAAAACATGATATTTTTATGTCAGGTAGAGCTGATTATTCTTTTTCGGGACAAATTGAAGTATAGACCTTATACTAATTGCCAAGACAAAAAACATAAGTTAATATAAACTTATGAATATTTTGGAAATTAAAAATCTCAATCTGAGCTTTCATTCAGATGACAAAGAATATCAAGCATTGCATAATATAAATTTAGAATTAGAAAAAGGACAAATGCTTGCTCTTGTTGGAGAATCAGGTTGTGGTAAGACTATTACAGCTATGTCTGTTCTTAGATTGCTTGCTCCAAATGCAAAAATTACTTCGGGGAAAATAGTATATAATGGTAAAGACTTGCTTTCTATACCGGAAAAAGAAATGCAATATATTCGCGGAAGAGAAATAGCACTTGTTCCTCAAGATCCGATGACGTCGTTGAATCCTCTTTATACTATTGGTTCTCAGCTTTTGGAAGTAATAGAAATCCACCAAAATGTAAAAGGAAAAGAAGCAGAAAAAATAGCGATTGATGTTTTAGATATGGTAAAGATACCAAATGCAAAGGATAGGCTAAAAGCATATCCGCATGAATTTTCAGGAGGAATGCGCCAGCGTGTAATAATTGCTATGGCAATAGCTTGTCAATCAAAAATAATAATAGCAGATGAACCGACTACTGCACTTGATGTTACTGTTCAAGCTCAAATAATGGAACTTTTAAAAGAAATTCAAAATGATTTTGGTACATCGTTTATTTTTATTTCTCATGATTTTGCTTTAGTTTATGAATCGGCTGATAAGGTTGCTGTTATGTATGCAGGGCATGTTGTTGAATATTCTTCTGCTATTGAATTATTTAAAAATCCTAAACATCCTTATACAAAGGCTTTGTTAAAAACATTGCCTGATTTTAATTCTAAAAAGTTAGAAGCTATAGAAGGACAACCGCCTTCTATAAAAGATTATTTTAAAGGTTGCACTTTTGAACCGAGGTGTAACCTAAAAATGGATATCTGTAAAATAAATTATCCTGATTGCTATATGCTTGAAAATTCTTGTGTATCTTGCTTCTTGTATGATAAGTCTAAAAAGATTTAATTTTATTATTGACATATTATAGACACTTGTCTATAATAATGATATGCTTACAGAAAAACAAAAAATATTCTTTGAAAAGTTAAAAGAATCATATGGGAAAGAAGCTCTTCCAAGCTTTGATATAATTGCAAAAGATTTTGGATTTAAACATAAAAATTCAGTATGGCAATATTTCAATAAACTTAAAGAAGAAGAGTTGATTTATGAAAGAAATAACAGATTTTATATTAATAAAGAATTGTTTGGAGCTGTTTTATTTTCTTCTGTAGTGAAAGCAGGATTTGCTTCTGTAGCTGATGATAGTGTTGAAAAAAGACTATCTTTGGATGAGAGCTTTAACATAAATAGTCCGTCAACTTTCTTATTTACTGTTTCAGGTGATTCTATGATAGAACTTGGTATTTATGAAGGGGATAAGGTAATTGTCCAAAAAACAAATACTGCAAAGGATGGAGATATTGTTATTGCATATATAGATGATGGATATACATTGAAAACATATAGAAATAGGCAAGGTAAAGTATGGTTAGAACCAGCAAATTCTAATTATCCGAATTTATATCCTAAGGAGCAGTTAATAATTTTTGGTGTTGCACAAGGAATTGTACGAAAATTTTAATTATTCAAATATACACATTTATTCTTCTGTTGCGGGGCTTTTCCTCCCTATAGTCCCCGCAAAATTTTTCTTAGGTTTTTTATATGAAACAAAAAATAATTGCATTAGTTGATGGAAATAATTTTTTTGCAAGTTGCGAAGTATTAATGAATCCTTCTTTAAAAGGAAAACCGGTATGTGTTTTAAGCAATAATGACGGGTGTGTTATTGCTCGTTCTTATGAAGCAAAAAAATTGGGTGTAAAAATGGGAATGCCTTATTTTATGGCAAAGAAAGCTTTTCAGGGAGTTACTTATTTAAGTGCTGATTTTTCTTTGTATCATGAACTTTCGCAGAGAATGATGAAGTTGATAAGCAGTTATTCTGATAAAGTTGATATTTATTCTATAGATGAGGCATTTTTGGACATAACAGGTTTAGATAAGGTTTTAAAACTTTCTTTCAAAGAAATAGCTAGCAAAATAAAACAAGATATTGAAAATAATATAGGGGTTTCTGTTTCTGTTGGTATTGCTAATTCTAAAGTATTGGCTAAACTTGCATCACATAAGGCAAAAAATCAAAATGGAATACATGTAATAGAAAACAAGAATATAAAAGATGAGCTTCAAAATATTCCTGTGGAAGAAATTTGGGGGGTTGGAAAAAATATTGCAAGGAGTTTAAGAAAATATGGTGTTTTTTATGCAAATGAAATTTTATTAAAAGATGATAATTTTTATAAAATTAATTATGGAAAAAAAGGTTTGGAGCTTAAATATGAATTAATGGGAATTAGTGTAATTCCTTTGACAGGGATTGAAGAAAAACCGAAGTCTATTCAAAGAACACGAGCATTTCCTGAATTTTCAAGAAACAAACGATACATTATTACTGAACTTGAAATGCATCTTAATAATATATGTAAAAAATTAAGAGCTAATAATCAAAAAACTTCTTTAATATATGTAATGCTTAGAACAAAAGATTTTAGGGTATTTGTAAAAGATAAAAAGCTGGATTTTGCAACTGATTCGGAATTTATATTAAAGAAAACGGTAATAGAACTTTTTGAGTCTATTTTTACGGAAGAAATAGTTTACCGTTCATCAGGCATTTATGCGGCAGAATTGCAAGATACTGAAAAGGTTCAATTACCTTTATTTGAGAAAAGTTTGCATAAAAAAGGTGAAGAAGTTTCTGCCGTCATCGATAAAATTGAAGGTATATATGGGCGTGGAAGTATTTCTTTAGGTTATTCCGGCATAAAAGATATACAAGAAAAACATAAGCGAAAGATGCAGTTTAGACCTTTTACTTAATTAAGCTTAAAATATTTTAAAGATGAAGTTTATTTATTGGAAACGATAGTATTTATATGGTATAAAAGTGTAGGAAGGATGAAGGGATAGCTGTTTGAAAAGGATATTTATAAAAACTTTTATATTTTTATTTCTATTCAGTTCTTTTTCTTGTTTTGTTAGTTCTAATGCAGAGGTAATTCGTTTAGAACCTACTGAAAAAAATACTCTTAAACTTAAATCAAAAGAAGATATTTATAATAAAAATCTTGTAATACAAGATAGAGAAGTAGTTGAAGATTTGATAAAAATGCAGAAAGAAGAAGAGGTTAAGGATATTGAACTTCTTTGGAGAGCAACCATTGATAATAATACTTTGATTAAATTTACAATGAATAAATTAAATACACCAGAATCTCAACGAAGATTGCATTCTTCTTTAATGGCAAAAGGGCTGTCTTCTCTTATTTATGGTGCAAGTTTTATACCTATGTTTACAGGTTCTAATGCAATGCTTCAATCGGCTTCATTTTCAGCTGGTCGATTGGCTAATAATTTTATTAATAAAGAAGCATCGGCAGGTCAACAAGCTCCAATTACAGATACTGAGTTAATACAACTTGCGGGAACTATTGAAGAACTCCAGGAAAAAATAATTTCTTCTTATTATGAATATAAAGGAGCTTTAAATAAATTAAAGGATACCCGTTCTAGAATAATTCTTTATAATAAGAATTATTCTAGGGCTTTGCAAAATAAATCTATTACTGAACTTGTTGTATCATCTGCTTTATATGAAGATATGCAGCTTCAGGAATATAAACAAGAGCAAGAAGCAAAGAAATGCTACCTTTCATTAGAAAGGTTAGCAGGAAAAAAAGCTGTAGATAGTTTAATTTTATCTCAATATGCTTTAAAAAATCAGTTGGTTAATACGGAAAAGATAAGCAATCAATGAAAAAGTTTTTATTTTTGTATTTTATTTTAATATTATTTGTAAATCCTTGTTTTTCTGTAACAGAGAATGAACTTACAGAGCCAAAATCACCTGCTTATCGTTTAGGTGTTACATATGATTTGGAAAGAGAATATAAACTTACAGATTTAACGCAGTCACAAAAAGAAAAAACAGCATCATATGCTAAAGAATATATACGAAACTCATCATATGCTGATAGTTCTTTAAAGGATTTATCTAATGAAATTTCAAAACTTTTGACACTTGAAAAACAAGAAATGTTAGAACATATACAAATATTGTGGGCAGGGGCTGCATTAAGAAGTGAAACTATAAAGTTTGCATTATATAAATTATCAAATCCTGACGCTGATAAACCGGATGAGACAATTATAAAAAAAATTATAAGACCATTATCAACAGTTTCATCAATAGCAGGTGCAGGCTTAGGTGATCCTTTTAGTGCAACGGCAGCATTATTTAGCGGACATCTCTTAAATTCACTTTCATATAATGATAAGGACTTAAACTATAAATATACAAAAGTAACAGATGCTGATATGATTGTGCTTATTACTAAAGTAGATAATATGCAAAAAAAGGTAATTGATTTATATTATGACTATATGACCAGTTATAATTTGCTTTCAATGTGTGAAAAGAATATAAAAAAACGAGAAGAAAGATATAATGCTTCTTTTTATGAAAATGAAGAACAATTACTTATTGCAGATGCATATTACCGTTCTGCTCTTGATAATAAAGCAAAATTAGAACTTGAATTTCTGGAAAATAGAGCTGCTTTGGAACAACTTGTAGGACTTGAAGCTCTTATTGAATTTGAAAAATTATTATTAAAACAATAGATATTTTATAAGAATTATAATATATTTCGATATTATATTTTGAAATTGAAATATAATTTATTAGATTTTTTATTTATAATGTAGTAAATATTGTTTTTATTACATTATTTTTTCTTGTTTCTATATTTGTTTTTTGATATTATTATGTAAGTAAAATTTTTTAGGTTTGATATAGTTTCTATTATTAAAATAAAAGGATGTCTTTATTGTGAGTTTGTTAAAATATGATAATGTAGAGTATTTCATGCCATTTCTTTTTGGTAATGATATTTTTATCCCTATCTTCCAAAAAATATTTGAAAATGAAAGAAATCCTATTAAATATGTATATGGCAGTTCATATTGTGAATGGGGACTTGGTGGTAGACCTGTTAGCTTTAAAATTTATAAATTGGGTCTTATTGAAAAGTATTTAAAAAAAATTATAAATCAATATGGACATATACCTACATTTACTTTTAATAATTTAAATGTAAAAGATACCTTAAATGATGAATATTCAAATAATTTGTTGGATATTGCATATTCTTTAGATTGTAGGTTTATTGTAGCAACAGAAGAATTATATAATCATATAAAGACGCGTTATCCTAATGCTAAGCTTCATTGTTCTGTTATTATACCAAGTATAAAAATAGTAGAAGACAAAAACTTTGATGAAACAGAATTTTACAATAAAATGTTGGAAAAATATGAGGTTGTGGTTATACGACCTGAATATACAATGGATAACATAGATAAATTGGATAAATTACTTTCTGATATATCGAGGGTAGAAATTCTGATTAATCAACATTGTCAATATAATTGTCCTCATCATAGAGAGCATTATTATATCCAAAGTGAATTTAGTAAACACGGGAAAGATTTAAAAATTAAAAATTATGATAAAGATTCTCCTGAATTATTTAGTTTATGTCCTAAAAGAAAGGATAATTATCGTAGTGTTATGTTATCAGAAGAACAAGTTATAAAAGCTATTGATCTAGGCGTTAAGAAAATAAAAATTCAAGGACGTTCTTTACCATTCGATCTACTTTTAAAAGAACTTTGTATTTCTTTCTTTAGTAAAGAATATTCTGAAGATGAAATAAAAAACAGAATTGACAAAATATGTGCTGAGTTAGTTCAGAATAATAAAAAAATTGGTCTTTTACTGAGCACATAAATATTTAACGCTAAAAAGCTAATTATGAAAATCTTTTAGAAACAATGATTTTCTTGTAAAGCAAATCATTAATATATAAAATATAAACATTTCATCTAAGATAAAGCTTAGTATTAGTTATGTTTATTTGTTCTTAGGTTTTATATGTCCTTTTTTATTTTTTTGTTTAAGTTCAGGATTTGTCTTAATTTTAGAATTCATTTGAATTCTTTTTACGGAATGTACATCTGGTAATGATTGGAATGCATTAATTACCGCATTTAAGTTGTCAATACCATTAACTTCAACTCCAAGTTCAATTATGCCGACTTTTTTTGCATAGTTAGTTTTTACATTTGCATATGTAATATTAGTATTTGTATCAGCAGCTTTTATTAAAATGTCTTTTAACATACCAAGTTTATCAACGCAGTTTATTCTTATAGAAGTTACATATGTTTTATTTGGATTTTCATTATTTTTCCAACTGATTTTCATTAATCTTTCTTCTGGTATAGTATCTAAAGAAGGACAATCTATTCTATGTATAGAAACACCTTTGCCTCTTGTTACTACACCAACAATGTGTTCGCCTGGAACCGGAGAACAACATTTTGCGAAACTATATAACATTCCTTCTAAACCGACGATTTCATCTTTATATTGGCTTTTTTTCTTATTAGAAACATATTGATTTGATTCTTCTTCAATTGTTTTCTTTATTTTACTTGTAACTTTATTTATTGTTGTTTCACCATTACCAATTGCAGCAAGTAAATCATCTATCGAAACATAATTTAATGTTTTTGCAATTTCTAATAAATGACCATTTTTAATATTTTCATCATATACTGCTTTTGTTATTTCTTGTTCAAGCATAGATCTGCCATTATTAATGTATTCATCTCTATTATGTTTCTTGAACCATTGCCTGATTTTAGATTGAGCTTGTTTCGTTACGCAAAATTTTAACCAATGAAGTTTTGGTGTTCCTGTTTTTGATGTAAAAAGTTCAACAATGTCACCATTTTTAAGTTTTGTGTCAAGTTGTGCAATTCTACCGTTAATTAATGCCCCAGTTGTTTTATAGCCAACTTCAGAATGAATTCTGAATGCAAAATCGATAGGTGTTGCATTTTGTGGTAGGTCAATGATATCGCCCATTGGTGTAAATGCAAATACTTGATTACCAAATAAATCTATTTTTACTTTTTCAACAAAATCATTTGCATTAGATGCTTCTTTATCGAGTTCTATCATTTGATGCATCCATGAAAATTTAATATCATCGTCAGATGCTGCTTTTATTGAACCCGATTCTTTATATTTCCAGTGAGCAGCGACACCATATTCTGCAATTTTATGCATTTCTTTTGTTCTTATTTGAACTTCAAGTGGCTTTTGTTTTGGACCAATTACAGATGTATGCAAAGATTTATATCCGTTGCCTTTGGGCATTGCTATATAGTCTTTAAATCTTCCGGGTATTGGTTTGAATAAAGAGTGGATTATACCAAGTACTTCATAGCATTGGCGTTCTGTATCTACTATAACTCTTACTGCGGTGATATCGTATAAATCGTTAAATGCAACATTTAATCTTTGCATTTTTTTATATATACTATAATAATGTTTTGCTCTACCTGTTATTTCTGCATTTATTTCATTCTTTTTTAAGCTTTCTGAGATTTCATCAATTAATAGTTTTACAGTATTTTCTCGTTCTGCTTTTTTTTGTGCTACTAGTTGTGCTATTTCAAAATATTTTTCAGGATTAAGATAGCGTAATGATAAGTCTTCAAGTTCTGCTTTTATTTTTCCGATACCTAATCTGTTTGCAAGAGGTGCAAAGATATCAAGGGTTTCTTGTGCAATTCTTACCTGTTTTACAGGAGTCATGTAGTTTAGTGTTCTCATGTTATGGAGTCTGTCAGCAAGTTTTAGAAATATAACCCTGACATCTTTTGCCATTGCTATAAACATTCGTCTGAAACTTTCAGCTTGCCTTTCTTCCTTTGATTTGAATTGATATTTATCTAGTTTTGTTACTCCGAGAACTAAATTTAATACATCCTCTCCAAATTCGGCACCAAGTTGTTCAGGTGTAATTCCTGTATCTTCAATTGTATCGTGTAAAATTGAAGCCATTAATGTATGTTTATCTACTCTAAGTGTTGCTAATATTTTCGCTACTTCTACAGGGTGAATTATATATGGTTCTTCACTTACACGATATTGTCCTGCGTGTAATTTTTCTGCAAATTTGTATGCCTTGTATATTTCTTGAATATCTTCTTCTGAACGATTTTGTTCTCTTAAAATTTTTTCTAAACCGATAAATATATTTTCTTGTTCCATATTTTACCCTACAGTTTGTTTTAATTTTACAATGTAATTTTATTTTTTCCAATAAAAATGATAATACATACTTCACTTAGTGTATAATTAAATTATGTTTGACTTTTCTAAAATTCTTTGTGAAACGAATGACGGTGTAATTTTTACTGTTAGATTAGTGCCGAATTCTTCTTTTTCGAAAATTGTTGATTATACAGAAGATTATGTTAGGATAAAAATTGCATCTCCTCCAATAGAAAATAAAGCAAATAAAGAATTAATTGAGTTTTGTTCTGCTTTTTTTAAAGTTAATAAATCTAAAATATCAATTGTTTCAGGTAGAAAGTCAAAGTTGAAAAAAATTTTAATAAAAGATACAAATCTTGAAGTGCTGAGACAAAAACTTATTTTTGTGATAGACTCACTTCATAAGGAAAAATAAAGGATAAAATATGTTAACTACTATATGGATTATTCAAATAATATCTGCCGTTTTATTGATTTTACTTGTTTTACTTCATTCTCCTAAAGGAGATGGACTTGGTGCAATTGGCGGAGCTGCAAATTTATTTTCTTCTCAGAAAAGTGCAGAAAAAGGCTTAAATCATTTTACATATATATTGTCTGCAATCTTTTTAGTATGTTCTTTTATTACGGGTTATCATTTATTTGGTTAAATCAAATCTTTAGTATACAAAAAAAGGCTCCTAATATTGGAGCCTTATTGTTATTTAAAATCCTGTAGAACCAAAACCGCCTTCACCTCTTGTTGATTCTGTTAATTCTGTTGTAACTTCAATCTGAGCTTTTTCTACCCTTGCTATTACCATTTGGGCTATTCTATCATCGGGTTTTATTGTATATTCTTCATTTGAAAGATTTACTAATCCAACACAAACTTCTCCTCTGTAGTCTGCATCAACTGTTCCTACCGCATTAATTAATGTTATTCCGTGTTTTACAGATAAGCCTGAACGTGCTCTTATTTGTGCTTCATATTCTAATGGAATTTCTATTTTTATTCCGGTTGGTACCAGTACTCTTTCTAAAGGTTTCAATGTTATTTCTTTATCTATAGCAGCATACAAGTCCATTCCGGAAGAACCTTCTGTTTTATATTCCGGTAAGTATTTATTGTGTGGCATTCTTGTTATTTTCATCTTCATATTTATATTTCTCCTTCCATCTTTTTACCGTCAGATAATGAATATAGGGGCTGTTTATTTGATATTGATAAATTTTTTGAGAGGTTATATTCTCCTTTTAATATCATTGAATATTGATGTGTAGCTTTGTTATCATATGTGACTTTAAATCTGTTTGTTACTATAAAATCATTAATGAAGTTTAATGATAATATTGTATCCATGCAATCAAGTTCTTTTTCTAAAGTCTCAAGTTTTGCAATAGCACTTAAAACATAACTAAATGATAATGCAATTCCATATCTTCTAAATTCTAAAACAATAGAATCTAAAGTTGGCTTTATATAATATATGAAATCATCTACATAATTAAATTCTTTATACATTAAAAATAAATTTTTTCTGTAATATCCTTTTTGCATAGGTTTAGAATAACTTACATTTTCTAATAGTTTTTTATTTACTCTTTGTTTCCATATCTCTAACTCTTGAAAAGTTAATTCTAAATCATCTTTTTTTCTTCTTATTTTGTTAATATGTGGTTGTATAAGAAATAATAACTTAGAATTTTCTAAAGGATCTGTTGTTATTATATCAGCTTCAGTTGGAGCCATAGTTGGTTTTGCTGTTTTCTTTCTTTGCATTCTTCTTTTTTGTATTCTTCTCTCTTCTTCTTCCTGAAGAACCAATATTCTTTGATATAAATAATTGACGGTATAGTCAAAAATAAAGCCTATAAAAAGAGAAATACCACCAACAATAGCTAGCGTAAAATCAGCAGATACACCTTCCGGAACATAAAATGTTCTAACTAGTATTACAGGAAGTATAAATAATTTTGTAAAAAGGTATAACCATTCTACTTCTAAGCAGTTTAAAAACCAGAATACAAATGAAATAAATGCATAAAAGAAAAAAATAAAACGAAAAAACTTCACACCATATAAAATTTGTGCGAACATTTCTAATCTCGATAGTGTATTATTTTGTCTGTATGCCATTTATCCTAGTATTATGTTATCAATCAACCTCGTTTTTCCTGATTTAGCAGCTATTGCTACAAGTGTATTTTTGTGTACATTTTGAATTTTTTCAAATGTTACATAGTCTCGAAATTCAAGATATTCTAAATCAATATTTTTACTTAATATGGATAGTCCTGTATCAAATAATATTTTAGTATCTGTTATTCCAGAATTATACTGTTTTTCAATTTCTTTTAATGCTTTAGAAATTGTAAGTGCATTGAATCTTTCTTCTTTAGAAAGATATGTGTTTCTAGAACTTAAAGCAAGACCATCATCTTCTCTTACAATAGGGCAAGGAACTATAGTTATGTCTATATTTAAGTCTTTTACCATCTTTTTTAATATAAACAATTGTTGGGCATCCTTTTGTCCAAAGAAAGCATAATCAGGGGTAACTATGTTGAATAATTTTAGAACAACAGTTGCGACACCGTCAAAATGTCCCGGTCTTACTTTTCCACATAAACAATCAACTAAATTGTATGGTGGACATACAAATGTAAGATCTGTGTTCGATAGTTTTGTATTTTCTCCGTACATTTCTCTTGGAGTAGGTGCAAAAACTATATCTACACCAAGTTTTTTGCATAGTTCTAAATCATTTTCAAGTGTTCTAGGGTATTTATCAAAATCTTCATTTGGCCCAAATTGGATAGGATTAACAAATACACTTACCACAACTTTATCACAAGTTTTTTTTGCTGTTTCTATTAAAGAGGCATGTCCTTTATGTAGAGCCCCCATTGTTGGTACTAGACCGATTTTAGTATTTTCTTTTTTCCAGTCTTTTATATTTTTTCTTATTTCGTCTATATTATTTATTAATATTGTTTTCAAGTTTATCCCTCTCTTCTTCTGTTAAGTTAAAAGAATATTCTTTTGTTGGAAATTCTCCTGATTTTACATCTTGATTGTATTTTGAAATTGCGTCTTTCATTATTTCTTTAATATTTGCATATTGTTTTACAAACTTAGGAATGTTGCCAGGGTATTTGCCTAAAATGTCATCTACAACTAGTACTTGTCCATCACAATATTTACCTGCACCAATGCCAATGGTTGGAATTGATATATTTTCGCTTATATATTTCGCGGATTCTTCAGGAACCATCTCAAGAACAAGTGCAAAGGCTCCATTATCTTCAAGCCGTTTAGCTGCATTAAGCATTTTTATTGTATTTTCATATGATTTTCCTTGGACAAAATATCCACCAATAGTGTTTATATATTGTGGCGTGAATCCCAGATGACCTACAACATTTATTCCGGATTGAGTCAAATGGTATACTTCATCAAGAATAAAATCAGAAGCTCCTTCAAGTTTAACAGCTTTTGCACCTGCTTGAATTAATTTTCCTGCATTTAATGTTGTTTGTTCTTTATTTAAGTGGTATGAAAGAAAAGGCATATCTGCAACAATTAAGGCTCTTTTCACTCCATTTGAAACAGCTTTTGTAAATGTAAGCATATCATCTATAGTTACTTTTATTGTTGTATCATAACCTAATATAGTCATTCCTAATGAGTCACCAATTAATATTGTATCAACACCGCATTCGTCAATATATTTAGCAGTAGAAAAATCATATGCTGTTAGCATAGTGATTTTTTCATTATTATCTTTCATTTTTTTTAATGTTCTTGATGTAACAGGTTTTATAATATCTGAATTCATTAGTGTTTATCCTTTTCCTTTTTTCTATACCAGTAGTATATTATTCTGGCAAGTCTACTTGGAGAATGTCTTACAAATGAAGAATGTCCATCTTCATATCTTTTATCTTCTATAAGATTTTTTTGAACTATTTCAATTCCAAGTTTTGTTATTTCTTCCTTATCAACAATTACAGGTTCTGATCCGGCATCTTTATATGGTGCAAGTAATTCTGAAGGTAAATCATTATTGACGAGAACTGCATCAATAATTTTATCAAATTTTGCATGTTTTATTAATGTTTTTATGTGATCAGAAACTTTGAATCCATCCGTTTCTCCTGGTTGTGTCATTATATTACATACATATATTTTTTTTGCTTTAGAATCATTTATTGCTTTTGCAATATCCTTTATTAAAAGATTGGGAATGACACTTGTGTATAAACTTCCAGGACCTAAAATTATTAAGTCAGCATCATGAATAGCCCAAATAACGTCTTCAAGTGCTTTACAGTTGCTTGGTTCAGAAAATAATCTTTTTATTTTTTTCCCTGATTCTGGAATATTAGATTCACCTTTTATTATTGAACCATCATCCATCTCGGCAACTAACCTCATGTCATCTAATGTTGATGGTAAAACTCTTCCTCTTATTGATAAAACTTTAGAAGATTCTTTAACTGCTCGGACCATATCACCAGTTATTGAACACATTGCAGTTAGAAATAAATTCCCGAAGCTGTGTCCGGATAAACCAGCACAATCTTTAAAACGATATTGGAACAATTTTGCAACTAAATCTTCGTCATCAGCTAAGGCGGCAATACAACTTCTAATATCACCAGGTGGTAGAACTCCAAGTTCTTCTCTTAATTTACCGGAACTTCCACCATCATCTCCAACAGTTACTACTGCAGTTATATTGTTTGTAATTTTTTTTATACCTTTTAACATTGTTGATAGACCAGTACCACCACCTATTGCAACAATTTTCGGACCTCTATTTAGTTTCCTTCTTCTATATAAATCTTCTAATACAGCGTGTCTGTTCCTGTCATTATTTACATCTAAGATTGAATAGTTTGTTCTTAACCAACCTAGGAAAAAAAGAAATGATCCTAAAAATATAAATATCCAGCCAATTATTTCAGATGGTAACATTTGAGTTATTTTTACAATCATATTTATAAGAGAATATACTGGTCTTAAATTGTAAATAATACAAAATCCTATAGCAGCAATTATTGCACCAGTTATTATTAACAAAAACCATCTTTTTACTTCAAGTCCTGGTAATAACCATCCAGCATCTTTGGGTATTCTTGTAAAAAGTTTTGTGTACTTCATCTTATACTCCTTTTATACCCAGCCTGATGTCTCAACTTTATTGTAATTAGTAGGCGTAGGTATTACAATTTCGTTTGCTTTTTTAAGCAGTTGAGTAATATTTGGATTTTTTGTATCAAAGTGGATTGTATCTGCTTTTGATGGCATAAACAGACCATTGCCTATTTTTATTTGAGAAGAATGTAATACTGTTCTTATTCTGTTTAAAGCATCATCTTCGTTTATGTAATTTCTGTTTTCCCAATCAACTTTGAATTCTTGCGTATATGTTTTGTCTATGAAAAGTTCTCTGTTAACAACAATACCGGTTTCCATTGAAACTTGTTCAAGAATTTCATTATCAAGGCAAGTATAATTTAGCCATTTGTCAAATTTTTGAATGGCTTTTGCTATTGCTAAGGAAAAGTCATAATTTTCACTTGCGATTTTATACATTGCTCCGTGTGGTCTAACGTGATCGATTACTAAATTATATGATTTTGCAAATGATGCTAATGCACCAATTTGATATATTACTATTGCTTCTATTTCTTCAGGTTTGAGTTCCATTGGTCTGTATCCTAAGCCTTGTATATCATTAAAACCAATGTGAGCACCTATTGTAAGATTTTTCTCTTTGCATTTTAATAAGTATTCTCTTATTAAAAGAGGATCTCCTGCGTGAAATCCGCAAGAAATATTAACAGAACTTACATAATCTAATAATTCCGTTTCTTTATTATTTTTAAAAATACCAAAACCTTGTGCCGCATCTATATTAAAATCAATATGTTTTGTTGGCATATTAATCCCCTTTACCAAAACTGTTTTTTTATTATAACTCTCCTTCTCTATTATATATCAATATTGAATATAGTCCAGTTATTACAAAAATAAATTAGGTGTTGACTTCCTGAAAAAAAACATTAAAAATTATTTGAAATTCATACAAATAGATGTATTGTTTTATCTCTAAAAATAGCATAATTCAAATGTATTAGTATAAGTATATAGAAATGCCATTCAGATACAGATTACAAAAGGTACTTGATTTTAGGATAAGAAAAAAAGAAGAACAACTTCAAGAGGTTCTAAAAGCAAAAAATGAAGTAGATAGAATTCAAAGATTGATAGATGAAAATAATCAAGAAATAGCAGGTGTTATAAAAACAATGCGTTCTACTAATGATTTTAGGATGATGGATTCATATGATAAATACTTGAAGCATTTGTATGAAAAAGGAGAAGAGTTAGAAAAGCAAAAAGAATCAGCACTTAAAATATTGGAAGAAGAGAAAAAGAAGCTTGTAGAAAAGGAAAAAGAAGTAAAGGTTCTTGAAAAACATAAGGAAAAAGCACTGGAACAATACAAAGAAGAAGAAAAACAAGCAGAAAACAAAATGTTATCAGAAGTGGCGGTACAAAAATATTTTCAAAAAACAAAAGCAAGAAAAGAAGAAGAAGGCGAAGACGATTAAAAAGGAATAATAATGAAGATAGATACTCAATCGAAACAAAATGTTGAAAAAAAAGAAAATTTAGTTCAGCTGCAACCAGAAGATGCAGAAGTCTTAGCTTTATCAAATATTCCATTCTCTGATGTTTTGACCCAACATTTAAATGGTATAAATGAAACTACTGTGGGAAGTTCTAGCTTGAACTCAATTGAAATTGATTATAATTATGATTCTATTTCTATGGAATTTGAAGATGCTTTGTTTTTTGTTAATTTGACGCAAGAAGGTCAATTCTCTGTTGAAAATAATCAAGCAGGAGAGTTTAAATCATTATTAAAGCTTGATGTAGTACAGAATGTTGTTTCTTCAAAAACTGTAGAAGTTACGAATCAATTAACTTCTTTAATAGAAAAAGCACAAAAGACACAAAAGCCTGTTAGAATTTCATTTGATAATGATGTTTCTGTTATTTTAAAAATCGATAAGCATGGAAAAGTAACTGCTGAATTTATTCCTGGAAGTTTAGAAGTTGAAAATTATTTGCGAAATAATATTGCTTCTTTACGTCAAAAATTTGATGAGCAGAATCTACCTTATAATGATTTATTTTATAGGCAGAATAATGGAAGACAGAATAGAAATAAAAATAATAAAGAAAGAGGAGAGCAATAATGCGTGATGCATTTATAAATGCTTTAAACACACAAAAGATAACAAGTGAATGGGTTACTGATTTGTCAGAGAACTTAGTAAATGTATATACCCCCGGATATAGGGAAAAAAAATTTACATTTAAAACATTTTTAGATGGTTCTGTTGCAGAAACAAGGTTAAGAAATGTAGGACAAGGTAAATCATCACCCGGAACATCTGATGAAAATATATATTTGGAAGGTAGCGGGTATTTTGTTTTGCGTAATGATAAAGGCAGGATTGTATATACAAGACTTGGTGAATTTAAGTTTGATGGTGAAGGTGTCTATAGAAGTTCTGACGGACAAGCTGTTCAAGGTTATATTTTAAATGATAAAGGTGAAATAATGAATGGGGCAAAACCCGTTGAAGCTGATTCTTTTGTCGATACAGCGTTTGATGGTGGTGCGGCATCTGTTCCTACAACAAATATAAAACTTTGGATTGATCCAAGTAATGGTAAATATCTCGGGAAATATGAAGAATTTGAATTTAAAGATGACGGAATATTGTACGGAAAAGCTGATGGTGGAAAAGTAATGACACCATTATATAAGGTTGCAATAATAAATTTCCACAATCCTCAGATGTTGTATCAAGTCGCAGATGGCCAATTTATTGAAACCGAAGAATCAGGTAAACCTGTGGTTGGCAGAGGCGAGGTAAGAGGCGGGTTAATAGAGTTATCTAATGTTGATTTTGATGCGAATACAGCATATTACCAACAAGCACAGATGCAATTAGAACTTGCAAATCAATTAATAAAGTCTCATAAACAATTGTTAGAAAATGCAATTGAGCTTATGAGTAGTTAATGACAAACAATCTCGGAATGAGAAGTAACAATGTCAGAAGCTATATTAAATAGAGCTTTTTTTTAGCAATTTTTTTTATTTTCTTGTTTTCATATAGCCAAGGAAAGAATCTAATATGATATCATTAATAAATAATAATCCTTTTCAAAATAATAAGTTATATTCAAATAAAAACTCAGAAAAAAAATATGTTTTTGGAGAAACTTTAAAATCTGAAATTTTAAGAGGTAAAAATATTCCATTAGATGCTATAAAATCGAAATATTGTCCTTCTTTTGGTAAATTCAGAAAAGTTGATGATGTAACATTATTGGATAAAAACTCTGGATTTAATGTAAAGGCATCTTTATGTAGAGAAAAAATAGGGGATTATGTTTCATATAAAATTTTTGTTGACAGGAAAGAAGCTGGTTATATGGATATGAATTGCCGTTCTTTATTTCCGGAAGGTGATTATGTATTAACACAGCCAGATAATGTAATTCCCCAAATAACGCATTTGAGATCAATACTTGGTGAAAGATATTCAGGTATTGGTACTGCATTGGTTAATGCAGCAGTCAAAGAAAGCAGAAAAAGAGGAAATGATGGTTGTTTGTTTTTAACATCCGAAAAAGGCTATGCACGAAATTTTTCAACTTATAGAAGTAATGAAAATCCAATACCATTTTATTACAAACTTGGTTTTGAAGCGGTGGATCCTAAGTTGGATAAATTTATAAAAGATTGTATATCTGAATCAAAATATGATATGCTGCCTGATTCTGCACTTCTTCTTTTAACTCCAGAAGCTATTGCACAGAAGAATAAATATTTTTCTAAAAATTATACTTTTTGTTAAAAACCAAGTGTTTCGCTTGTAAGAATTATTTTTATCCTTTTGGGTGGATTGCAAAGTCTTGTTATTACTATATTTGAACATATAGAATCTTTAGAAGTACAATCTTCACACTTGCCGGTTGAGAAACAAGGTGTTTGTCTCAGTCCTTTTGCTGAAACTCTTTGCATATTTATTGGTGCTGCTGTTTCTCTTGCTCTTTTTATTGCATCTTGCAAAGTGGTAGATACTTTATTCATTCCTGCAATTATAATTACGTTTTTTGGACCAAACATTAATGCCGCAGTTCTATTTCCAATACAATCAATATTAACAAGTTGTCCATCTTCACTAATTGCGTTAGTGCCCATTAGGTATGTATCACATAATAGTGCTTGTTTTAACATAGACATTCTTTCTTCCTGGTTTTTTGCTATGTCTCTGTTGATTACGTTGTAATCGTTTTTTACTATATAATCAATTAAACCAACTTCTAATATAGACATTGAACCACCCCAAGAAACAGTGTCATTATCAGGTATTAATTCAATGGCTTTTGCAAGCGCTTCTTCTTTTGTTTCTACATAATAAGCATCAAAAAATCTTTTTTTTAAATTTAAAACAATTTTTTCACCTAACTTTTTGTTTCTTTCCGTTAAGTATATATTTTGTGCCATAGCAAAACCTCCCAATATGAGTTATATTACCATATTATTTGTGTTTTGTACATTTCAAAGTCTCTTTATTATATTATTTTTATTGAGTTATTGTCTAAAGGAGTAAAATATTTTAGAATATAACCTGCAGAGTATTGTATGGAGTAATATATGGATAAATGCATTTTCCCGGAAGATATTCCAACTAAGGCGAAAGAAGAATTAAAAAAATTATTAAGTGGAAATCAGAATTTTGTAAATGGCACCCCAACAGCAAAAAATATGTGTTTAGAAACTTTAAGAAAATATGCATTCCATCAAGAACCATATGCTGTGGTTTTGAGTTGTTCTGATTCCAGAGTTGTTCCCGAAATAATTTTTGATTGTGGAATAGGAGAATTATTTGTCGTAAGAGTTGCCGGAATTACTGCAGGTCCAAATATTATTGAAAGTATTGAGTATGCTGTGAAAAAGCTGAATCTACCATTGCTTATATTATTGGGTCACGATGATTGTGGTGTAATGAAATATGCAAAAGATCATTATCCAGATGAAACTGAGGATTTTAAATCGATTATGTCTTGCGTATATCCTGTATTGGATAAAAACGAGGATATAAATTGTCATAATTATTTTGCAAAACAGCATACAATATGGGTTGAAGATGTTTTGATTAAAAAATCTTCAATAGTTAGGAATGCAGTAAATAATGGTGATTTGTACATAGCAAAATGTCATTTTGATCATTCTACTGGCTTGGTTACTTTGTTGTAAAAATAAACTAATAATAGTAAATTAATGTAAATAATTATAATTTTAATATCGAAAAATAACAAAAATAATTACGTTTTAAATTAATATCTTTGAGATATTAAAAGGATATTACATGAAAATAAGTAGAGCCGAAATTAATATGAGTGCTTTTAAATTTGCATTTAAAAGTATTAGAACAGATAGAAAAATAGTTGAGCAGTTAAAAAATGGTAATGAACCTATATTAGAAAATACAAAAGAGAATATATATGCAGCCTTAAATAGTTTAAGTTCTAATCCAGATAGGCAAAATATTGAATTTTTGATCGATGTTGCAGAAAATCTTGTATATGGGCAAGGTGGAGAAAATTCTGAATTCAAAAGCTTTTTAGATGATGAAGGTTTAACCCCTGAAAATAGAGAAAATACTAATTGGTCAAAAGTATTGGATGATACGATAAGACGTGCTATGTCTATATCATCAGAAAACGTTGAAGATTTAGAAATAGAATATATTGAAAATTTTAAATCCAAAAAAACATTAACAGAACAGCAAAAAAAAATAATAGATTTAAGAAATGAGTTTACATCTTTAATAATTGGAGAATCTTCATTGAATGATTCTGAAACTTTGGCAACTACAGCTAGAGTGAGGAAAAATCTAGATTATTTTATTGCATCTTCTGAAATACCCCTATCTCAAAAACAAGAATGTCTTGAAAAATTCATTTTCTTTGTAAGTGATAAATATCAAATTACCGCACAACTGGAAGATAAAAAGTTGCAGGTTCTTGATGAAATGTTAAATGACATGATTATTAAAACTCCTCAAGATGATGTTTTAACAATAAAATCAGTTGATCAAAGACAAAGTGGAATGTGTGCTGCTATTTCTATTTGTAGAAAAGCCATGGCTTATGAAGATAAGACAAGATATGTAGATTTGATAATGGAAGAGTTAAAAGATTCTCCAGTAATGTCAGTTTTTGATGTGACTGAATTAGGTTCTGGGAAAAAAGTAAATATTCCAAAAACACAAGTTGATTATGATATAGCACTTTCAAAAGGATACAGAATTATTGATGCTTCAGCTCATAATTGGATGCATAATGCTCATGCTAGTGGAGATGGTACAATTCAAACAGAATATTATATTCCTTTCGATGATGAAAATTATGGTATTTTTAATGATTCAAGTTGGTATATTGGATTAGATCCAAAATATTCAGCTCAAAAAAGTTTATTAATGGCTATCATAAAAGAAAAAGAGCTGTTAAAATCTTGTGATAAATCAGTCAAAGATATGGTTAATACATATTCGCGTCTTAGTTTAATTAAAAAAGAGTATTATGAAACCCAAAAAGCTGTAAATGGAAAATTAAATGATTTATTCTCAGAAATACTTCCTGAAAAATCCGGTATAGAAATTTCGAATATAATTAAATCTTTAAAGGATTTTTATACTGGTAAAAATCTTGACAACAGTGTAAATGTTCCTTCTAAGCTTTCTGTAAATGAAAAGAAAAAGATACTTGCCGATTATTTAATATCATTAGTTTCTGATTTAACTGATGAACAAAGAGAAAAAATATTAAAAAATTCTGATGTTTTATTTTCAATGATAGACGAATATAATAATAGTGAATTAGAATTGAGAAAATTAAAAAGATTTAATTCGCCGAGAAGTAAATATTTAATTAATAAAAAGTTATTTCAGACTGCGGCTGCTCATAGAATTGCAGTGGAAACAGCTGTAAATATGCCTGATGGTATTGTAAGATTCGAATGTTTATCAGGTTTACCTCCAAGAGATATTCAAGTCTCAAATTATTTACGTTCATTGAAAACGGGTTTTTCTTCAATTAATGTAAGACAAAGATGGGATGATAAAAATGGATTAACTCCTAGTCAAGATGAATTAGAAACTGAAATAATATCTGATTTGATAAAATTAGAGTCTTTTATCCCAAGTGAATTGGATTCCATTACTCAAAAATTAGTGGAAAAAACAGTGCCTGAAATGGTTTTAACTTTATTTGAAAGTATATCTCAAATGATAAAAGATGGAGATAAACAAACATTAGATAATATAAAGCTATCAATGGGTATAAAAGGTGATAAACAAAATGTTCAAAAGGAATTGAATAAGTGGATACAAAAACTTTCTTCTTCTCCTTCTGATTTAGATATATTAGATGGTATTAGGCTTCTTGGGTATGAAGATAGGATTCACTTCGTATCTGTTTTTATGGAAAATTATATTCAATCTTTACAACAAGGAATTTCTGAAGAACAGTATAAACGCCTAGCTAATGTATTTGGAGGCGAGGATAAAGTTGGATTTGGTATAGAATCACAAAGTCAAAAATTTGATAATTTGGTAAAAGATTATAATTCTATTATAGATAAGTGGAAAGTACCATCTTCTAGGACGCAAATATTGAAACAGCTAGAAAAACAACATTTTGTCTTAAGTCGTCAAGACCTTGATACATTAAAAAACCGTTTTTCTGTAATAGAAAAATCAATGGTAGAAAATGAAAAAATTACTGATTTGAAACAAAGACAGAAAGCAAATAAAAAGTTATATAAATTTTCAAATGATGAGTTGGAAATTTTTGAACTTATAAAAAAATCTTTCCAAAAGATGAAAAAGTATAGTGAAATGGAGTATAAAAATCTAAATGATTTCTTATATTCAGCATTGGAAGATCAATATTCTAATATAGGTATGTTAAATGGTCAATTTTGGGTAAGAGAAGAAGGTTCATCAGGTTTATCTGCAAATGAACAAATAAGAATTATTGAACAGATGACCGGTAAACCATATTATATGGAAACAGATGTTATAGAAGCTGCAAAAAAAATAAAGAATGGACAAGGAAGTGGTATTCAATCAATAAGTGTAGATGATTCAGATTATGCTTTTCACGCACAGTATGTTCCTTCCGTGACAACTGAAATATTTGTAAATCCATCAACAGGTGAAAAAACTACAAAAGATATAATGTGGACAGATAATTCTTGGGGAAGGTCAGAAAAAGAACATTTTTGGAATGGTCGTAATGGATTCTTGTACACTGATTATGGGAATGACTATGGCTGGAAAGACGGATTTATTTTGGCAGATGATCATAAAATAGGACTTCCTGTTCAAGATTTATATGGTGCTGTTGGATATGCAAAAGAAGATGGAGATAGGTTTGGACTATTTACAGATGTTGTTCTTCCAGGGGCTCCTTCTAATTTGTATCAAAAATTATATAAAATGTTTGGATATATATTAAATATTAATGAAGGTCAACGTTCTTATTCCGAATTAGAAAAAGCAATTAGTAATGGATATACATTTAATTTAGATGAGTTGGAAGGTTTGGATTCTATTGCTGAGTTAAAAACAGAAAAACTTGCTAAAAGAGTTGAAAAAGAAATAAAGTCAGAGATAGATTTTGAAAGATTATCAGATAATGATGAATTGAAATTATTATTTAATAAAATTGCATTATATATGTCTACAGATAATCCGTTTTTAGCTGATAGTGTATTTTCTGTTAATAATTATCAAGATATAGAAAATCTTAAAGATGAAATTTTTCAATCTCATTTAGATGTTTTTTCTTCGATTCTTGGTAAATCCGATGAAACACTTGAGACATTGTATGATTATACTTCAGATGAATTTGAAACTTTATTTAGTGAACTGCAAAAAGTTTATGGAGTTAATTATACAGATCAACAAATAGAAGCTATTTTACCAAATATATTTTTTGATGAAAGTTTAATATCTAAACATGATGGTACACTAGCAGGTTTAGAAAAATATTTTGATACTCAGATAAAAAGTGTTGCATCAAAAAATATAGAAAATGAAGAAGCAAGGCAATATTTTATTAACAAAGCAAAGCAAATAATAGTAAAAAGTATAGATGAAAGAATAAAAATAAAGTCATTGGATGATTTGGCGCTTGTGAATTCACCTTTAAAAGACGAATTTCTTAATGCGGTTGATAAATATTTAAATCCTTCAACAGATGAAGAATTATTATTTTTAATTCAAGGATTACAAATGGCTGATTATGATATGGTTGATAAATTTTTTGATGCTATTGAGCCTGAGGATTTAGGTATCAAAATAAGGAAGCCATATGATTATTTACGTTTATATCTTGCTGGTGATACAGCAGTTAATAAAGTGTTTAATGAATTTGTTTCTGCTCAAGAAATATATTCAAATTTAAATAATTCGGATAATGAAGATGATTCTACTCCTGAGGAATTATATAGAAGTTTATATGTTAAACTTTCAGAAATGGATGTTCAAAAATATATAAAAGGTTTTAAAGCTGAAGCCTTCCAAAAATATAAAGTAAGACAGGCTTTTCCGGAACCAGTTGTTCTTACTGATGAATCTATATGTGAAATTGTTGAAGGAATGTATGAATCTATACAAAATCACGTTGATAATATAGAAAGTTGTAAGAATGTATATCAAATACTTTCTAAATATGCAGAGATAAAAGATAAGTATTTATCTCAGCCATTATTTTCTTCTTTATTAAATAGAGAAACTATTATAATTGATGAAAATAATAAAAATGAAGTTATTTCATTTTATAAAAAATTGATAGAGTTGTCTAATTTATTAAAGTTAGATTCTTCTTTTGAAATTGTAGAAGAACCATTAAATAATTTGATTGGCATGTTACGTACATCCAATTCTAGTAATGTGATAGATGGTAGAGAAATAGCTCCTGTTTTGAAAAAGGTAATATCAATATTTTCAGATTTAGAAGTTTCAGGTGTTACTAAAGATCGATTTATACAGTTAAAAAAAGAAGAAATATCTGAGTTAAAATATAATATTCAATTAATGGTAGATGTAAATATTGAACCTAAATATAAAGATGAAGTTCTTAATAGAATATATAATTTGATTGATATGTATAAAAAGAATTCTGATGAAGAAACAATATCAATTGAAGAAGAAAAAATAATGGATTTAATAGTAAGTAAACATATTGTTAAAAGTCCTACAGTTTTGCTGAAAGAATGTGTTAAACTTTTACAAAAAGGTAAGCAAAATACTAATGAATATAAGGCTTTAAGAACTTATTTAGAAGGTGCTCTGCAAGTTGCACAACAAACAAAAATTCAGTATAAATTAGTTCAGAACCAACACGAAGCAATAAGTTCAAAAACAAAAGATATGTTACCAATGTTTAATGTTACAACCAAAGATGGTAGAAAAGAAGGTATGGATTCTGAAATGGGAATGCTATATCTTATAGAACAGTTAAAAAATACTGGTGATAATTATACAATATTGAATTTATTCTTAGAACAGTCAGGTCTTTCAAAGAAAGCATTAAGTGCTCTGATAAATAATTCTGAAATAGAAAAAACAAGAGAGCTTGTAAAGGAAAAAACAGAAGAAATTAAAGTAGATTTGGCAGCTCTTAATGAAATTGTTTTGACTGTTCGTAAATATTTTGGAATGAATAATACGAGCCCGAAAAATTTAATGGAATCTGTAGAACAATTGCGTACTTATATAAAACGGAAATTTAAAGGAATGGAGAATATTCCAGTCTTTGATAAATTTATTAAGTATATAGATTCTATCCAATATATTGATGCATTAAAAGATTCGGCTCCATCAATGATAGCACCATTAACTAATCAAATAGCAGAAGAAGCACTTCATTATGTTGCCGAAGGTATAAATTCCGATATGAAGTATATAACAGAGATTTCTATGCTTCTTGCAGAAAGGGTTGAATTGATAGCATCAATAAGAGTTCCATCTGGTTCTGAGGAATACAATAAAAGAAATGAATTTTTTGTAGAGTATGAACAAATACAAAAATATATATCAGAACAAATAGAAGAAATATATAAAGCAGCTGCTAATTGTGAATTTCTTTCTGCCCAAAGATTTTCTTGATAATAAAAGTATATATATTGTAATATGTATAAAAAGGAGGAAATATGAAAAAGTTTATGATTTTGTCTTATCTTTTTATATTTAGTATTCTTTCTATTATGCCTTCATATGCAGTTAATATAGGTACATATAAAACAGAAACCGAATATGGGCTTTTAGATGGTTTTAAAGTAAATTGGAAACGTAAAGATAAAAGTCAGCCATTCATAGAGCCAAGAGAAGAATCAACAAAAAAAGAAAAAGAGAAAGAGTTATATTATTATAAAGAATCGGAATATGAACGTACAAAATTTATGTATGATGGTAAAGCTATTCTTTAGTTATTTTATAAAAAATGAATATAAAAAAAGAGGAACTTTTAAGTTCCTCTTTTTTTGTTTTAACTTATTATAATATGTTTGAAGTTACAGTGAAGTGGAATCTGCAAGTATCACGGTCTCTATTATTTGCGTAGTCTGGTAAGCGTTTACCGATTGGGAAGCCCCAATACATATTTGCAGAAATATATTTTGTTAATTTTACAACTATACCCGGTCCTGCACTCATTAAGTAATCAGCACTTCCATCAATAAATCTGTCACCAAACCAACCAAAATCATAGAATCCTGCAAGTTGTATACTATCACTAATAAATGCGTATTTTTCAGGTAACAATGCTTTTAAACCTGGAATTGGCATTCTGTATTCAAAACTAGCAGTAACACCATAGTCACCGATACGGAAACCTTCATCGTAGCCTCTTACAGTTGCAATACCACCAAATTGCATAGCTTCTGATGCATATAAGTGTCTGTTTGCATATTGTCCGTTAACTTGTAAAATTGCCAAGTGATTTAATGGTAATACTTGTAAACGAGCAGCACTCGCATTCAATTTTACGAAATTGTTGCTGGACATATTTCTCGCTTTGTTATAGTCGGAAGCATCAATAGGAATACCCCCTGCGATACCACCATTAAATAACCATCTTCCATAATAATCATCTTTAACATCTGTCAAAGTAGCTCTTAATACTCTCGTTCTGTATGCTGAATTTAACTCAGGAAAAGCACCTGAAGTCATTTCTGTATTACGCATATCCAATGTAATATCACCATACAATCTGAAGTCTTCACCTTGTGCTAATCTTCTTGATACACCAACGAAAACATCATGTGATTCACCTTTTAAATTTAAATATTTTAGAGATTTTCCAAGTCTAACATTTGAATAAGAATACCCAATATTTAATCTTGTATCATTTGCTGCGATAGGTAAAGAATACATACCCCCAACACCAAGTGAACGAGAGGATAAAGCAACTGTACCCATTAAGGTATCACCGTGCCCAGTTACGTCATGCAACCCGGCATATAATACCCCTCTTTGTGTACCGATTAATTCTCTGCCTTGATTATCATATCTAATATCTAAGTTGAGTGGAAATCTATCTTTAACATCTAATGTAACGTCTGAAAATTCTTCTGATTCTTCATTATCGGCGAAAGAAACAGCACCTTTCATGTATTCTTCTGTATTCATTTCTGTTAAAGCATTACGAACATCTTTAACATTTAAAATTTTACCTGGTTCTATATTATTATCTTTTAAATAATGTTTATTAAGATATGAAGCTCTTTCCCATTTCCCAGGATTAATTGCTACGTTACCATATTTACCTTCCAAAATTTTAATTTCAACAGAACCATTTTTAACCTTTTGCGGTGGAAGATAAGCAATAGTTGAAATGTAACCTTTTGCTTGATAATAATCAGTAATATCATTTGCAGACATAATTAAGTCGTTGATAGTAACATCTTGCCCTATTTTAAAATCAACTAATCTCATTAAAACATAAGTTGGAAATACAGTATTTCCAGTTATGTTTATGTTTTTAAGCTTAAATGTCACCTGTTCTGTATTTAGAAGATCCATTTTTTGGCGAACTTCTTCTTCAACAACAGCAGGATCTTTAGTTGCTTCATATTTTGTTCGTTGTTGATATTTTCTTCCATCAACGAAGTTAGTGTTGTCGATCAAGCCGGCATCGTAGCTTCCTTGATTAACAAACGTACTTCCATCAACGGCGAATGCACTTAACCCTATAATCGAGAAAGCACATGCTAAAGTTGTTTTTACAAGTATGTTTTTCATCGTTCCACTCTCTATATAACTTTAAATTAAATATACCACTACTTTTATATATTATATTATAAATATTACATAAAATTAAAATCATATCAATTTTATTATACTTACTATTCCTTTGTTTCGCATAATTTAAACATATGAAATCTAAACAAAAAAAAATTTGCTCTGAACTAAAAACAAATATAACATATCTTAACATTGTATTTTGGTTTATTTATTGTGAGAGTACAATTTATAAATAGTTTGTGTAAATGGTAATTTTTCTTAATATTTGAAAAAGAGTTGGCAAATATTTTTTTTATCAATTTTAAAAGAGTTATAATGATTTTTTATTGCTCATGTTATATCAAAGAATGGAGAAAAGAATGAAAAAATTATTGAGTGCAGCTGTTGCTTTTGGAGTTTTAGCTTCAACATCTTTAATGCCAATAGCATATGCTGATGTTGCTGTGAATGCATTACCAAGTTTAGACAATGCAATCAACGCTGATGTAACCACAAATGGTTCCAATATGAACATTCAGATTCAAGGTGGTCAAGGTAGTCTTGGAACATTACATTGGAATGATTTTAATGTAGGGAAAGACGCAAGTGTAAATTATGAATTTTCAGCACACAATCAAACAGCATTAAATAGAGTTGATGCAGCCGGTGGAATTTCTCAAATATATGGGAAAATAACCACCTCAGGATGTGCAGGTTGTGGTTATGATGCTACAGGAAAAGTTATATTAATCAACCCAAATGGTGTTTTATTTGGAGATGGCGCAAACGTAAATTTAAATTCATTTACAGTATCAACAATGGATGGAGAATATGATATTGCAAAAAATCAACTTCAATTAAATAAAGGTTCAAACCAAAGTGATTTTGGTATTGTAGTTGAAAAAGGTGCAACAGTCCATGGTGATAAGAATGTAACATTTGCATCAAATAACATCACTTTATATAATGGTTCAAAAATTTCAACAAATGTAGGCCCTAATGTTGCAGATACAGCATACGGAAAAGTTAAATTAGTTACTGCTGATGGTGTAAACTTTTCGTACTACAATAATGGTGCTATAAAAGAAATTTCTGATATTAAAGGTTCTACTGATAAAATGTTTATTTCTATAAATGGAGATATACAATCAGGAAATATTGATGTTAGAAATTATTCAACTAATGAAGGAAGTGAAATAAACTTAAAAGGTGCAACATTAAAAGCTACAAAAGCTGTTAAGGGAAATGACGGAAATATTTGGTTAACAGCATCAAACAAAATTGTAGCAGAAGATACAGCATTTGAAACTGCAAATTATTCAGACGAAGCAGCATCAAGAGAAGGCGGCAACGTAAGATTTTTAGCAGGTAAGAAAGTTTCAGTAGGATCAAGCAAAATCAATTCTGTAGGAAATGTTGATATTACTTCTCAAAACTATGATGTAGTAGTTGATAAAACAGAAGTAGTAGCTGCAAAAGATGTAAATGTAAAAGCTGCAAATATTGCTTCAATTCAAAATGGTTCAAATGTATCAGGAGAAAATGTTACTTTAAATGGTAAAGCAAGAGCTCAAGTTAATAATTCTACAGTTACTGCAAAAGAAAATGTAAATATAGAATCTGAAGAGTTAGCTTGGACAGAAAAAGCTGAAATTAATGCCGGCAAAGATGTTAATGTTAAAGCTACAAAGGGTTCTTTATTATTAAATAATTCATTAATGGCTGCTAAAAATAATATTAATTTATCTTCTAAAGACTCTATATCTTCACAAAAATTAGCTGGTACGACATTTACTGCAGATAATGATGTTAATGTAGAATCAACTGAAGACAGTGTAATATTAACAAGTACTTCTCAGTTCAAACCGAAAGCTTCTTTAAATTTGAACGCTGCAAAGAATGTTGAAATTAATACTAAAGATGACTTAACAACTGAGAAAACAAATATTAATGCTGGTGAAGATGTTTTCTTAACATCAGCAGAAGGTTCTGTAAGTGTTCAAGACAGTACAAAATTCTTATCAGGTAAGAAGGTATATATTAAAGGTGCAAAAGATGTTAGTACGAATGGTACTGTTGATATGAATAATATACAGACAAATCTTCAAGCAGGTAATAATGTTAATGTTAATTTTGCAAATGTTGGAAATAGAGAAAACGGTTTAATTGCTAAAGCAGGAAATAATATGACTGTTACAACAGATGGTACTTTATCTGTTTCAAGCTTGATTTCTGGTAAAGATATGACAATTAATGCTAATAAGGTAATAGCTGGTCTTCCATATACAGATGAAACTAAATTGCCAGAAGATACAGTAAGTGAACGTTCTTATATTGAAGTTGGTGGTGAGTTTACTTCAAATGTTGCAAATGATAATTATGAAATAACGGCATCTGGTGAACCTACAAATGATGGTAAATACAACCAAAAACATCATATTCAATACGGAGAAGAAGAAAAAATCTTATTAGTGAACAAAAGACCTAGAGATAATAATGTAACAGATCCTGATTTGGGTGATAATGACAATGGTAATGAAATAAATCCAGTAAAACCTGGAGATGTTCCAACAGATCCTACTCCTTCTGAACCAGGTGACGGTGGTAACACAGGTGATGGTGGTAACACTGGTGACGGTGGTAACACTGGCGATGGTGGTAACACTGGTGACGGTGGTAACACTGGTGATGGAGAAGGCTGTGAAGATACTCCAACCGGAGATATTGTAGAAAATGAACAAACTCCTGGTTTATTATCAACTGGTGATTTGTTGAAATATTCAGTTCAAACAAATGATAAAAAACAATTCTAATCATTGATTTTAGTTTGTTCTTAAAAGCAGAGAAAAATTAATTATTTTCTCTGCTTTTTTGTGTAACAAATTATTAATAAAATAGAATATATTTGGTAATTTATCAGACTAAAATGTTTTTATATAGTATATATAGAAGTATAATTGAAATTTAAGAGAGATTAATTTTTTTAACACACGACAAAATATTGTAACAATAAAAAAACAAATGTAAACTTACTTCATTATTTTAGCAATTTTTTTTTTTAGAATACTTACAAATAGTATATAAGAAGAATTATTAATATGAAAAATAAAGGAAAGAAGAACATGAAAAAACTTTTAAGCACAACGATCGCAGTAGGTATTTTTGCTTCAATGACTATTGCTCCTGGCTTCGCAGCTGTTGATGCTGGTGCATTACCAAGTTTAGACAATGCAATCAACGCTGATGTAACCACAAATGGTTCCAATATGAACATTCAGATTCAAGGTGGTCAAGGTAGTCTTGGAACATTACATTGGAATGATTTTAATGTAGGGAAAGACGCAAGTGTAAATTATGAATTTTCAGCACACAATCAAACAGCATTAAATAGAGTTGATGCAGCCGGTGGAATTTCTCAAATATATGGGAAAATAACCACCTCAGGATGTGCAGGTTGTGGTTATGATGCTACAGGAAAAGTTATATTAATCAACCCAAATGGTGTTTTATTTGGAGATGGCGCAAACGTAAATTTAAATTCATTTACAGTATCAACAATGGATGGAGAATATGATATTGCAAAAAATCAACTTCAATTAAATAAAGGTTCAAACCAAAGTGATTTTGGTATTGTAGTTGAAAAAGGTGCAACAGTCCATGGTGATAAGAATGTAACATTTGCATCAAATAATATTACCTTATATAACGGTTCAAAGATTTCAACAAATGTAGGACCAAATGTAGGTGATGCTTCATATGGAAAAGTAAAATTAGTAACAGCAGATGGAGTAAATTTTACATATTACAATAATGGTGCTGTTAAAGAAATTTCTGGTATCAAGGGAGCTACAGATAAAATGTATATCTCTATAAATGGAGATATACAATCAGGAAATATTGATGTTAGAAATTATTCAACTAATGAAGGAAGTGAAATAAATTTAAAAGGTGCTACATTAAAAGCTACAAAAGCAGTTGAAGGAAATGATGGAAATATTTGGTTGACAGCATCAAATAAAATAGTAGCAGAAGATACAGCATTTGAAACTGCAAATTATTCAGACGAAGCAGCATCAAGAGAAGGCGGCAACGTAAGATTTTTAGCAGGTAAGAAAGTTTCAGTAGGATCAAGCAAAATCAATTCTGTAGGAAATGTTGATATTACTTCTCAAAACTATGATGTAGTAGTTGATAAAACAGAAGTAGTAGCTGCAAAAGATGTAAATGTAAAAGCTGCAAATATTGCTTCAATTCAAAATGGTTCAAAAGTAAAAGCTAAAAATATTAAAGTTAAATCTGATAAAGATGCTTGGTCTTCTAATTCAAGCTTGGATGCCGATTTAATTACTATTGAAGGTGGAAATGACGTTGTAGCATACAATGTAGACTTGAACAATAAGAAGACAGTTATCAATGCTGGTCATGATGTTGATATCAATGTTAAAAATGTTGGTGAAAGACAAAATGGTTTAATTGCAAAAGCCGGACATGATATGAAAATTAAAACTGATGGTGCATTGTCTGTTTCAAGCTTAATCTCAGGTAATGATATGACTATCGATGCTAAAGAAGTTATTTCTGGTTATGACAAAACTTCAAACATTCTTAGAGAAGAAGGTGATAGTGCAGATCGTGCATATATTGAAGTTGGTGGTAAATTTACATCAAATCCTTCTTATGAAGTTACTGATTCAGCTGATTTAACAGCAGATAAACAATATAATCAAAGACATCATATTCAATATGGGGATGGTTCAGAAAAAATCTTGTTAGTTAACAAGCTTCCATATACTCCACCAGTTGATCCAAATGTACCGGAAGTTGAAGATGATCAAGCAACTATGTTAAATAAATTACCAAGACAACCGGAAGTATTCAATAACTCGACAGTAATAAATGATGGCAGAACAACATTTGTGGATGTATTTGCTGCAGCTAGTCAGATAGAAATCGAAGAAGATGAAGAATAATTGATTATCAATAATTAATAATAGTAAAAAGGAGCACAAAAAGGCTCCTTTTTATTTGACTTAATTATTTATATTAGGATAACATATAATAAGTATAAAGAGGTATTTGGGTGTATGAAGTATAAAATATGTTATCTTTTAATATTGGTTTTTATTTTTAATAGTTCTGCATTTGCTAATGCTATTATAAAAAGAAGTAGTAATGCAAAGAATACTGCAATACAGAATTCAAGTATATTATATAGTAGTTATTATAATAAATTAGATGATGATTCTGTAAGAGCTGCTTTAAATGAAATACAAAGTAAAATAAAACTTAATCCTAATGATTATATATTATATGTTTCTTTAGTTGATATATATATGAAGTCAATGGAATATGAAAAGGCATATAATGAACTTGTATTTCTCTCTAATTTATCAAGGCAGAATAAGCTTGATTCAGCTGTAAAAAATTATATTAGTAATGTATATCAAAATACTCAAAAGTCGGCAAGGTATTCTAAATCTAAAGGTTTACTTTGTTTGAATTTATCAATGATGGCTCTTATAATTGGAGATAATAATCAAGCAGAAGTTTACATAAATAAAGCTACAAATTATCCATTAAAAAATGATTTATTAAAAAGTGCATTGACAAATACTTTTGAACTTACAGGAAATATAGATAAAGCTGTTTATGTATGTAATAAGATTCTTGTTAAAGATCCTAGTAATATAGAAATTCGCAAGTTGCGTGCTGCATATCTTTCTCAAATATCAAAGGTAGATGATGCGATTATAGAATATTTAAATATTCTTGCCCTTATGCCAAATGATATGGATGCAAAATATTCAGTATACAAGTTATTGTCATCAAAAAATATTAGTGAAAAAGATATAATAAAACAAATATATAAAACAGATAAACCGAATTATGAAGTTGTATATTCTGAATTTTCAGATATGTTGTTACAAAAAGAAGAATTTGATTCTGCAGAAAAGTATGCGAATTTGCTAGTAGAAGAATATCCAAATAATGCAAAAGGATATATTTTATTGTCTGAAATATATATGAAAAAAGGAAAATTAAAAGAGTCATATGAAGTTTTAACTAAAGCAAAAGATAAAGCTGATAGTAATGATATGATTTCAAAATATAATGTTCTACTTGCAAAATTGTCTGATGAACCGGTAAGAGAAGCTAATTCATTAATTTCTGCAGGTTTGTATCAACAAGCATTAGATGTATTAGATAGTGCAAGTCAAGAAAATTTATATGTTATCTTGACTCAAGCCAGAGCAAATTATTTACTCAAAAATAAGCAAACAACACTGGAATTTTTGAATAAGGCAATGACTTTGTATCCTGAAAATTCAGATGTATATTGTGCTTTTGGTTATATATATTTGAAAGAAAAGGACCTTGAAAGTGCAAGGAAATATTCAGATCTTTCATTAAAAATAAATCCTAAAAATAAGACCGCAATTGATTTACAAGATATGATAAATAATTTTGAATCACAAAAATATATACAGCAAATAATTTCTTCTTATGAGGCTCAGAATTATACTGAATCAATGCGATTAGTTGATGAGGCATTAAAAATTAATAAAAAAGATTCTTTATTATATTATTATAAAGCATTGAACTATATTGCACAAAATAATTATGCTGCATCGACAGCTTCTTTATATAAAGCTTTAGAATTAGATAAAAATAACATTTTAGTATATTTTTATCTTGGTCTGGCTTTTGATAATTTATCGGAACCGAATAATGCTTTATCATATTATAAGAAATTTATTGATTTATTACCCAAAGATGATTATGGTGAAAGTGAAAAACTTAATTATGCTAAGGCACGTATTAATAAGTTGAAAAACTGATTTTTACAATATTTGACATTTATACAAAATCATGTGTAAGTTTGATATTATGTAATAATGGATATCTTAAAAACATTTGAAGTATTTTTATCAGCACCAATAAGCATAATTCATAAAAGAAATATAAAGATTATGCATATAGAAACCAATATTTTTGCTCAAAAATTGCCTTTAGATATTAATTTTGATGATGATATTCAGTTAACCGTTTATAATAATAAGAAAGTATATAAATTGCTTTCCAGTGTAATTTATAAGAAAAGATTGAAAGATGAAAGTAATAAAAGCAAAATTTCTAACTAGTGCACCAACCTTAAATGATTGTCCTAAATTGAATTTACCGGAGTTTGCTTTAATTGGAAGATCAAATGTTGGTAAGTCATCTTTTATTAACGCACTTGTAAATATAAATGGGCTTGCTAAAACAAGTAATACTCCCGGAAAAACAAAATTGATAAATTTGTTTAATATTAATGATTTGTTTATTTTTGCAGATTTGCCAGGATATGGGTATGCAAAAGTTTCAGGGAAAGTACAGAATCAATGGCAAAAAAGTTTAGAACAATATTTGTTAAAAAGAGGGTCTATTGTTTCATTGATTCAGCTGATAGATTCAAGACATCCTATTCAACAAAATGATTTGCAAATGGCTGAATGGATTAAATATAATAAACTTCCTTGTTTTGTTGTTGCTACAAAAGTTGATCAAATTTCGCGTTCTAAAATTATAAATACATGCAAAAGTTTTGAAAAAGAACTTGATTTGCCTGTGTTTCCTTTCTGTAAAACAGAAAAATATTATAATCAAAAAATACTTGATAAAATTGAAGAAATAATTAAATTAACGAATTAATTTTCTTTTGTATTTTCTAAAAATGATTTAATACATTTTTGGATACTGCTTGGTGTATTTAAATATGAGTTTATTTTTTTTTGAGGAACAAAGTTTTTTTCTGAGTTTTCTTTATTATCATTTATTGTATTGTTGTTATCATTTTCAGTATTATAATTTATAGTATTTATGAATTCTTTTTTTCTTTTGAAAATAAATATTAAAATTAAAAATATGATAATACATATAGCCATTGTTCCAAATGACGTTAATGACTTTGAAGTAAAACTTTCAATTTCTGAAGGTTTAGAAGTGGGCGGGGATGGAACTTCCATCCCCGCATCAAATGAAGGAATGTTTATATTAAACATATCTTTGTTATTTTCATTAATTTGAATAGATTCTTCCATTTATTTTATTCTATCCCTCTTTAACTGTCTGTTTTTTTGGTTTTCTACCAGGTTTTTTCTTTTCTTTTTTTTCTTCTGTGAATTCATTTATTTCTTTAGTTGTATTTTTTTCCGCTTCAACAAGAACGGATTTTATTTGTTTCTTTCTTCCTGGTGATTTTTTTTGTTTCTTTTCTTTTTGTAGTTCTTCTTCTTTTTGTTCTGGAGTGCCTATTGTTTTTTCAACTTTAATCTCTTCAATATTTTCTTTTGTAACAGGTGTTTCTCCAGTAGTTGTTAATTGTTCTTGAGCAATCTTTATATCTTCTTTTATTTCTTCTTCAATAACTTTATTTTCGTTTTGTAGAGTTGTTTGCTCTTGTTGTTCTATTTTGGTTGGATTATTTCTGTTATTGAACTTATTGAAGTTCTTTCTTTGTTGATTAAATTGATTATTTTGTTGATTCGATTGATTTTGGTTATTGTTATTATTATTGTTGTTGTTTTGTTCGTTTTCTAACAATGGATTATTATTCGGATTGTTGAAAACTTTATTTTGTTTGTAGTTTGGTGTTTTGTTTTTAATTTGTTGTGCCGGAATTTTAAGCTTTGCAGCTTTAGCTTTTATTTCTCCTTCTGCAACAGGAGCAGAGAAGTTTAAATCATCTGCTATATATCCTGTTCCTTGGCAGTGTGGACATTTTTTGCCAAAGATTTCGGATAAACTTTGTCCTTGTCTGTGTCTTGTTAATTCAACCAGTCCTAAATCTGAGAGTTGACCTACTTGTGGTTTTGCTTTGTCTTTTTCAAGTGCAATTTCAAGTTCTTCCATAATTGCTAGTTTATCGCGTCTATTATTCATGTCAATAAAGTCTATAATTACCATACCGCCAATATTTCTTAACCTTAATTGACGTGCAATTTCGTGTACTGCTTCAAGATTTGTTTTTACGATAGTTTCATCTTGTGTTGTTGAACTTACAAATTTGCCACTGTTTACGTCTATTACAGTTAGTGCTTCTGTTGTTTGTATGAATAAATAACCTCCGCTTGGTAGATTTACTTTTGTTTGGAGTGCAGATTTTATTTCTTTTACAATACCAGATGCTACAAGTAGTGTTTCTGAACCTTTATATACATTTACATCTATATTTTTATTCATATTCCAGTTTTGTAAAATTTGTTGTGTTCTATGAACACCATAAGAAGTATCTAAAATAATTTCATCAACATCTTCACTGCAAGCTTCTCTCATAACTCTGTATAGTAGATCTTGGTCTCTATATAATAAACTTGGAGCAGGTCTTGTTTCCGCTGCGGTGACAATAGTATTCCATTTCTCAAGAAGAATTTCCATATCTTCTTGAATATCAGCATCAGACTGTCCTTCCGCTTCAGTTCTTACTATAACTCCAATACCTACCGGCTTTAAAAGACTTATAATAGATTTTAATCTTGCTCTTTCTTTTTGATTTACAATTTTTCTTGATACATTTATACCAGTTTCCTGTGGCATTAATACAAGAAATCTTCCAGGTAAACTAATCATTGTAGAAACTCTTGGCCCTTTATGTCCTACAGGTTCTTTTACAACTTGTACTATAATTTTTTGTTTAGGTGATAGTTTTTC
>CALUUL010000011.1 GCA_944323945.1 Candidatus Gastranaerophilales bacterium | reverse complement strand
CTGGACTTCAGCAAACGCTTTGTCAAGGGTTTAATGGCGTAAATACAAGCATTTTAACAAGCACAAATGCTGTTCAAAGTCAGTTAGCAGGCTGTTGCTGTGATTTGGCTCGCAGTATAGATGGTGTAAATTATAATATGGCAAAGAATACTTGTGATATTACTAATGCTATTCACAACTCTGCGCGTGATATAATTGACAACCAAAATGCTAACTACCGAGCAATTCACGATGAACTTGTTGCTAACAAACTTGAAGCTAAAAACGAAAGAATTGCCGAACTCACACAGCAAGTAAATGCTTTGAACCTTGCACAATCACAGGCAAATCAAAACGCTTACTTGACAGCAACTATGGATGCTAACCAAGCAGAATTGATTAGAAGATTAGGAAGAGACTACCCAACGCCTAGCTATATAGTTCCAAACCCATTCTGTTGCTATCAATCAAGCTTCAACAGCTGTGGATGCAATAGTTGTTGCTAATTAAAAAAATGTTCCTACTGAAATGTAGTTGAGAAAATTTAATAAACTTCGATAGGGGTATTGGGTTTTCTCAATGCCCTTATTTGATTTTGGAGATAAATGATGAATGATGGTTCTAACGATAATTTTGGAAATTTGCTTAATTTAATTAGTATATTGCTTGGTTATGAAAACTTAATGGAAAATAGGCAACAATCTGCCGAAAACAACATTAACAAAAGCAATCAAGAGCAAGCGAAACAAATTCTTGATGACTTGCATGAACAATTTAATGAGCAAAACGCCATGTTAGAATATCAAAATCATTTACTCGAACAAATATTAAAAATATTAAAAGGAGAATAATATGTATTGTCAAAATTCTTGTAAATTATGTAACAATTTAATTATTTCACAAAGTGTTACAGTAATTACAATTGATGGAACAGATACTCTTGTTATTGATTTGCCAGCAAGAACCTATGGTGATGGTTGTAAATATTGCATTGTGATTGCTCAAACAATTCCTACAACTGCTACAATCAATATGCCTGTTGCTTTCTCTATTGGTGGAGTAACAACAACAGTATATCCATTTACTAGATGTGATTGTTCACAAGTTACTGCCTGTCAAATTAGAACAAGAACAAGATATTCTACAAGAGTATCAACAAATTCAACAGGCGGAGTATTTAAGTCATTAGGCGGACTTTCTTGTTGCCCAACAAATAATCTTCAAAGTTTGCCTGTTCAAACTACTGCTACACCAGCAACTGCAGCAGTTCAACTTTCTGCCGAAGTAGAAAATAGCACTGCACCAAAGACAACTCGTGTTGTTACAAATACAACAAAGGAGGTAATCAGCCATGAGTAATATGATGAGAGATTATCTTATGAGAAGAAGAATGACTGATGGTCGCAATCCTTATGGCTCAGAAGGTGGTTATGTTGTAAGTCGAAGAGCAAGGGGAGATAGAAGAATGGGCAGAGATTATGCTTATGACTATCCTAATAGATATGGCGATAGCGAAAATCAAAGACTTAACAGCCAACGAGAAGAAGATTATGCTCGTGGCAGAGGATATGATGGACACTATGAACCTATTGAAATAATGGGCAGATTTAATGGTTATTATGGTGGTGCTGAAGATTATGCTCGTGGTCGTGACTATAACTATGGCGAAGATTACGCAAGAGGTCGAGGCAGAGATTATAACTATGGCAATGACTATGCTCGTGGTAGAGATTACGGATATATGCCTTATCCACCATATATGATGGATTATGCTTCACAAGGTGGCGAATATCTATCTGATAGAGATTTGCAAATGTGGGCTGATAAACTTATGCGTGATGTTGAAGAAAAAGATAAACAATTTTTAAGCAGAGAAAACATAAGGAAAAGAGCTGATGAAATGGGTATAAAGTTTGAAAAATACTCATTTGAGGAGTTTTATGTTGTAGTTTTAATGAAATATACTGACCATTGCAAAACACTTGGCACTGCCAATATGGATATTTATTTGAAACTTGCAAAAGACTTCTTTGAAGACCCTGACACAGCATTGAGATATGGTGAAAAACTCGCTGCATACTATTATGATATTGTTGAAGGTATGTAATGCGATTTGTTTACTACAATCTTAATCCTCGTGGCATAAAAGAAAATGATTGTGTAACACGAGCAATAGCATTAGCAAGTGATTTGCCTTATGATGAGATTGCTAACAAATTATGGCTCACTGCTGACTTATATGACTGTGATAGACTTTGTAAGTTTTGCTACTCAAATTTCATCACAAATGTATTGAAATACAAAGAAGTTAATTGTGATAATATGACTGTCGAAGAATTTGCTGATAAACACCCTTATGGCACATTTTTGATAAGAGTTCCGTCACATTTAACAGTTATAAAAAATGGTGTGCTTTATGATATTTGGGATTGCAGGCACGAACTTTGCGACACAGTTTGGAAGAGAGTAGATTAATTCTACTCTTATGGCACTGTATCCAAGTGGTTAAGGAAGAAGTCTGCAAAACTTCCATCGTTGGTTCAATTCCAACCAGTGCCTCCAATATCACTTGTATATTGACAATATTATATAAAAGTGATATAATATGCATGTTAGATAAAAGGAGTTTATATGAAATTTATCTTAACATCAAGAAAAACAATATAATTTGTGCCTATGAGTATTATAATGCAAAAACAGAGTAGGGCAAGTTTGAGTTTTATGAGTGGTTGCCCCACTCTTTTTTTTATTAAAAATATTTGAAAAAGCTTTGAAAATTGTTTGACAAATGTTTGCATATGTGTTATTATATGGTCATAAAATAAAAAAGGAGGTAATAAAATGCTTGTAAGATTAGTATCTTTGTCAAGAAAAGAAGCTTGTAAAATCAGAGATAGGCAGCTGAAAGGAACAATGACAGAGCTATATGATGACGAAAAATATCTTTGTTTTGATGACCAAGAACTAAAAGTGTGGAAACCACGCAAATGTGGCAGAAAGCCAAAGGAGATAAAATGAGAGATATTGAACATTTGCAAATACTAAGTGAGTGCCTTGATGGCGCAATAGATTGGGCAACACAACAAAAAGCAATAGTTGATAAAGAAATTTTATTAAAAACATTGCTGCTAAAAATTAAAGGTGGAAAATGAAAGGCTTATATTTTGATGAAGAACGACACGAATATTTTTATCGTGGAGAAAAAAAGCCTTGCGTAAGCGACATTCTCAAAACCATTGACGCCATTGCTCTTGACGGTATTCCGCCACAAAATTTAGCAAAGGCTGGCGAGCGAGGAACTAGAATACACGAAGAAACTGAGGCATATGATTATGGCTTGCTTGAAATAGATGATGAATGGCTTTATGTAAATCAAGACATATTTCCATATGTTCAAGCATATATTCAATTTTGTGAAGATTATCCTAGTTTACCAATGGAAAGCGAATGCCAAACTTATTGTGAAGAAACTGGTGTGGCAGGAACAATAGACCTTGTAAAAGAAATAAATGGAGAACTTGCAATAATCGATAAGAAATCGACAAGCACTATTGGAACATTACGAAATTCAATTCAATTAAACATATATAGATTAAATTGGAACAATACACATGAAAGAAAAGTAAAAAAACTTTACATTCTTGACCTTGCACATAAAGATAAAAAGAATGGAAAGTTATATAGGCTGTTGCCTTTTGATATTGATGAAGATTTGGCTTTTAAATGGATTGAAATTTATAACGAAATAAAAGGAGATAAAAAGATATGAATGAAAATCAGTTAGAGGTTGTAAATAGCACTTCACTTATTGAACAGGCTACATCGAACTCATTGATTGAGAAATCAAAAGCATTTAATGAATTTAAGGAATTTTTGAGAAATGACCTTAAAGATGGTGTTGATTTTGGTAACATACCAAAAGTTGATAAGCCAAGTTTGTTTAAGGCTGGTGGCGAAAAGATACAAATGTATTTAGGTCTTACACCACAATACAAATTATTGCATAGAGAGTTTATACCAAATCAAAAGAGAGAGGATAAGGTTTGGAACGACACGGCGAAAAAATATCAAATAGTTGAAACAATTAGGAATTATTATTCTTGGGAGTGGAGTTGCGAACTTTGGTATGGCGATAAAAAAGTTGCCGAAGGTGTTGGTGCTGGAAACTCAGAAGAAAGAAAATGGGTGTCGCAATATCAAAAGGGCGAAAGCCCAGATAGTTTGGCAAATACGATTATGAAAATGAGCAAGAAAAGGGCCTTTATGGATGCAATCATTGGAGTGAGTGGAGTGAGCGACATATTTACACAAGACTTGGAAGATGACGAAACTATACAAAAATTAAAGGTCGATAAAACCACAAAAGTCAACAAGTTGACAAAAGAAAACATTAAAACTATTTATGCAACACTTGGTGCTTTGGAACTTGTAAAGAGCGACCTCGATAAAATACTCAATGAAATGGGGTATTTAAAAATACAAGACTGCAAAGCCGAAGATTGCAACACAATAATTCAAAAAATTAAAGATTTGGCAAATAGCCGAAAAAAAGGAGAACAAAATGATTAAGAAAAAAGAATTGTTGAACAGACTTGAAACATTAGAAAAAGAATGCCTAAGACTTAAAGAAATTGAAAGGCGATTAAATATAGTTGAATTTAGAGTCGAAAACGAAAAAGGCATTCGCTTCCGTTGGGATTATTCGCTCATAACCTATCCATACTTTAGCCAAATCATAGTTGAATATACTAAGGGATTAGAAATTAAAAGAAAAACCATAAAAACAATTTGTCTTTCTTATGGTTCTGTTTATTTCGATAGTCATGGCCCGTTTTTGAAAATAGGAGACAAAGAAAATAATAATAATGAATATTATTATTTTGATATTGATAATGAACTTTTGATAAAAGTTACAAAAAAAGAATATGACAAACAACAAATAAAGGAGAGTAAAAAAGTATGTTTAAAATAAACGGTTCAAAAAATTATAAAGTATCATATATAAAAGGTGGAAAAGGTCAAAAGAATGAATATACATTCTTGACCGTTGAAGGAGAAATAAACAAAGGACAAAAATATCCAGAAAGATTAAAAATCAATCTTTGGGGAGAAAACCTTGAAGGGGAAATAACAAAAGATAGTTTTATAAAAATACTTGGTGCAAATAGCGTTGGCCTTGTTTCTTCACAAGACAAGAACGACCCAAATAAATGGTATCAAAATTTAACAATCGGATGTGGTGCAGGTGATATACAGGTAGTTGAAAACGAAACCGTGATAAACAAAAGTAATGCGCCTGATGATATGCAACCTATTGATGATGCAGAAGAATTGCCATTTTAAAAGGATTAAAAATGAAAGATGGGTATTATAACAAAAGGTTTGTTGCTAAAAAGATTTTAAATTCAATTATCAAAGAAACTCGGCAAACACACCAAAGTGGGATTTATATCTTTGAGAGAACAGATGAAGATGGTATTGTTTGGTTTTATGTTGGGCAGGCAGTAGATATTTATGAGAGAACTCTCAATCATTATCTCGGCTACACACAAAGAATTGATATATCTCTTAAAAAACGCAAATTCAAAAACGATGAAAACCCACATGGTTGGACATTCAATATTTTAGAATATTGCAACAATAATGAATTAAACGAAAAAGAACGAGCGTATATCTTAGAGAACATGCGATTGGGAAAACAAAGTTACAATATTACAAGTGGTTCGCAGGGCAACGATAAAATAGCGACCAAAGAATATAAGGAACAAAAGGGATATAGACAAGGATTGGCAAATGGATATGAAAAGGCACGAAAGGAAGTAATAAACCTTTTTAAAAAGAACCTTACCTATGCTATCAATGGTCAAACTAATAAATTAAAGGAAAGGGCATACCAAAAATTTTCAGCATTTTTAACTGACAATTAAAAAGGTTTTGCCCTTTTTTATAAAATTTTTATAAAAAATATAAAAAATATATTAAAAATAGTTGACATACTATGATTATTTGTGATAATATAGTGACAGAAAGGAGGTTATTATGGATAAAAAAACAACGCATTATGACCGTGTTTTGCAGTATTTGCAAGATTTTGGCGAAATTACCAGTTGGGACGCTATAAGAGAGTTTGGCAACACTCGTCTGTCTGCAACCATTTATCTTCTCCGCAAGGACGGTTGGCAAATCAAAACAGAGTTTAAGGCTGATAAAAACCGATATGGCGACCCTGTTTCTTATGCTGTTTATAAACTTGAACAAGGAGATTAAAATGAAAACAATTATTGACTTACTTCTTAACGATAAAAATATCAATCAAAATTTTAAAGAAGTATTAAAAGGAGAGAAAAATGGAATTATCAAAAAAACAAATGGAAGAAATTATTAAGGCAAGCGACAAAGTTTCTGAATTGTATAAGGAACTTTCAAATGCTCGCAAAGAACTGTGGGCAGCAGAAAAAGACTTGACTGATGGAGAATGGCGAAACACAAAAATAAATTATTGGAAAGACATCTGTTCGAAGTATCCAAAAGAAAAGCTGCTAAATTGTTATGGCGACATTTTCTATATTGATGAACATGATTCTTATTGGTATATAGGCCGAAGGGTTCTTTGGAATCTTGGTTTAAGCGAAGAACAATACGAAATTGTAGAAACAACTGAATATAATAGCGATGGAGAGGCAGACTATGTTGACTATTTAATAAAGGTGGTATAAAAATGAAAAGAATTGATTACATAATTTCCGAAATTGAAAAAAATAAAAAGCTGGAAGATGAAGCCATCAAATACTATGAAAGAGTTAACGCTTTTAAAACTAAAAAGGAGGCGAATTTAGAAAAATGAAATCTTTGGCAGAAATAAGAATGATTGTTGACGAAAAAAATAAGAAAAATTTTGAGGCACTTGGAGGCCTGTCAATGTATGGCTACAAAATTTGTAAAGAAGAGGAGGGGGCAAATGACGCGAGAAGAGATAGAAAAAGCGATTAAGAACGGCGATGAAATTATATATAAAGGGCAAATTATAAAAGAAGGGGACAAACTGCATGATAAACCTTTTACTCTTATAAAAGTCATAACACCTAAAAAAATTTTAATTAAATGTGATTGTGGCAAAGAATTTATTAGTTGGACTCATTGTTTAGAGATTGATAAGATAATGTCTTGCGGTTGCAAGAGATATGACAAATTAAGAAAAAGAAACCTTAAACATGGTGGTAGATATACAAGGTTGTATACTATCTGGAGGTGTATGCTAAGAAGATGTAATAATGAAAAATCTAAAGACTATAAAAATTATGGTGCGAGAAATATATTTGTATGTGATGAGTGGAATAGGTTTGAAAACTTTCGAGATTGGGCAATAAAAAACGGGTATAATGACAAATTATCTATTGACAGAATAGATAACGATGGACCTTATGAGCCTATGAATTGCCACTGGGCTACGAAGAGTGAACAAGCCCTTAATAGAAGAACAAGTATCAAAAATAGAATCAAAAAGGAGATACAACATGAATAAAGAAGAACACTACTTGCACCACGCTAATGTTACACGAACCGAGCATTTGCCGTTCTTAACATGGGAAGAGTTTTTGGAAGAAAAAATTAAAGAAAACGAACCAACTTATGACGAATGGATGGCTCTCAATTATGACTTTTATAATAAGACAAATAAACAATCACTTTATAAGAATATTTTAGACAAAATGCAAGAGTTGGAGGCGGAAGATGGAAGAATTTGATTTTGATTTAATAGAAAAAATATTACTTGAACAAAATGACAAAAGAAAGATAATATCTGCAGACTTATATTTAAGCGGTGATGAGTTTTGGAATACAACCACAATAATAGAAAAAGGTAAGTTTATAAGAAAAAAATGGTTTGTTTGCTTTGGTGGAAGTTATTGGGCAACACCTATGTTAAGAATTAAGGTTTTAATAGGTGGCGATATATTTGAAAAAACATTTGATGTTAGTAGAAAAGTAAAATGTGAAAAATTTAATAGTAGTTGTGTTGATGAATGGTTACAAAAGACAGAAATCTATAAGAAATTAGGTTTAGAGTTGGAGGTGGAAGATGAGTAAGACAGAGTATGCGTGGGTTATTCAAAGAGATGATGGAAAATATCTTGAAAAATTAGATGGAGAGTTTACTGAAAATTTATACTGTGCTTTATTTTGTAATGATATTCATTTAGCAGATTACTTTATTTTAGATTTTAAACTAGAAAATTGTAAACCTGCTAAATGTGAAATTAGAGTTATAGGAGAGAAAGATGAATAAGAAAATAGTTATTTATGTAAAAGACCCAATAAATGCTCAGTATGAAGTCGACCGTGCTTTGAATGATAGGTTGCATAAACTTTGTGATGAACTAAATCAACTCATTGGAAAGCAAGATATTCAAAGAATAACTGAAATTTGTGATACAGTTAAAAATCTTATTACATATAAAGTTAAGTTGGAGGTGGAAGATGAGTAAAGTTGAACAATGTTGGGTTATTCAAAGAGATGATGGTAGTCGTTATTTTGATTGTCAAGACAGGTATTTTAGTGATTTTTATGGCGTTGATGAATGGACGCAGTTTTATGACAAAAATATTAGTTTGTATAAATCAAAAGATGTGGCAATGCAAATAATTAAAAACCAAAACTTACAAAACTGCCGACCAGTCAAAGTCGAACTTCGAGTTGTAGGAGAGTAGTATGGAAGAAAAAATAGAGTATACTGAGACAATAAATTATGTGGTAACAACACAACCAGACCTTGTTGCTGGTTATATAGATGAACTGAACGAGCGAATTGCCGAACTAGAACAAGAACTTGCAGAACTTAAAGAAAAGGCGATTGTGCCACGATTTAAGAGACAAGAAATAGTATATTGTTTTTCTTATGGGAAAATACAATTATTTAATGTTGTTGCTTATTTAGACAATCAAATTACATTATGTGAAAACAGAGAAACAGGTAAATTAGAATTCGTTAATAATGACTATTTATGTATAAATGAACAAGAAGCACAAGAAAAATTAAAGGAGATACAAGGGAATGAGTAATTTTTATTTTAGATGTGATAATTGTGGTCGAGAAACAAATGGTATCACATTCATCAATGGTATGAAATTTTGTGCAAAATGCTATCAAGAAACTTTCGGTAAAGATAACCAACAAAACGAGATACAACAACTCAAACAGCAACTCGCTGAAAAAGATAAAGAGATTGAAACAATGAAAAAAGATAGTGATAAGAATATTGATTATCTTGTAGAGTTTGCAAGTTTGATTGAAAACGAAAAAGATTGCAATAGAATGTTAAAAGCATTAGACAGAGTTAAGAGTGGAAACAAATACATCATTGATAAAGCGAACCAATCTAAAACCGAGTTCGCAATTCAAGAACTTGAAAAAGTGAAAAAATGGGTAGCAGACCATACACAAGATTTTTGGAGTTGTGAAAATGATGATTTAGACACTGAATTATACGATTTTATTGACAATCAAATAGAAGAGTTAAAAGGAGAATAATATGGAAGTAAATAAAGATTTAGGGTTTGGAATTATTCAAACAACGAAAGAACTATCATTTTATAAGCAAGGCTGGGTATGTCCTAAATGTGGTGCTGCAATGTCACCAGACCAGCCATACTGTTTATTTAGTAAAGGAGAATGATATGGGGAAATTAAAAGCACAATACTTGTTTGATAGATACAAGAAAGCAAATAAGCCTTATCGTAAAGAAACTTATGAGCAAGACAAAAAAGCATATGATAGAGCAACTTTTGAATTTGCACATTATATGTTTCTACTTGCTGTTCAAAACAAATTATTCGTTAAAGTTGGCGATGAGTTTAAGCCTGTAAATACAAAAGGAGAATGATATGGCAGAAAGATTGACTGACAATAAAACAGGTTGGGCATTGAAATTAAATGACCCACAAAATGAATTTGAAGCAAGACAACAACTTATGAGAAAATTCAAACTTGCTTGTGAAAAACTCGGCAAACTCGAAGATATACTCGAAAAGTATGGCATTGGTATACAAAAATTAGATTACATACTCGAAGATTATTCTAAAAATCAAGCTAGATGTTTTGCTGTTTGTGAAGAAAGAGATACTCTAAGGCAAGAAAGGGATGTTTGGAAAAGGGCTTGCGAGTTGGCGTGCAGAGAGGCACCACTTCATTGTCCAAATCCGCCAGAGTATTATAACGCACAAGATGAGTATGGTAGTGATGAACCATATTATATTCAAGAAAGTGCTTGTGAATTTAGTGATGATGCTGAAAGATGTTTAGAATGTCAAATAAATTACTTCTACCAGCAAGCGAAAAAGGAAGGTGAGAAAAACAATGTGTAATGAATGTAAAAAATTATGGGAATTATATGCACAAACCCAACTTGAATGCGTAAAAAAGAACTGTTTTATAACAAAAACGCTTTCTATACAATGTCCTCATTGTTATGAGAATATATACATTGCGGTTGAGTTTGCAAAACTTACAAAAGCGCCTATAAATATTGACGGCTTAATATAAAAACAATATAATAATAATAGATTTTATAAAAGGAGAGTAAAAAATATGTATACAATTTATAAAAAATTAACAAAAATGGGAAGCCAAGTTGGGTTTACTTTTGACAAGACAATGAAAAGTGTATCAGAGATTAGCGAGGGCGACCAAATTGAAATAAAAGTTGCTAAAGGTAAAATTGTTATTACAAAAAAAGATATTTAATATTTGGTGGTAGAAAAGGAGTATATTATGGCAAATAGAAGAATGATGAGCAAAAGCATTGTTGATACCGACTACTTTATGTCAATGCCACCAACTACAAGATTGCTTTATTACGAACTAAATTGGCGGGCAGACGATGATGGTTTTGTCGACAAGCCGAAATCAATTCAAAAAATGGTTGGTTGTTCAGATGACGATTATAGATTGTTGATTGCAAAACGCTATATCATTGAATTTGAAAGTGGAGTTTGTGTTATTAGACATTGGTTTATTCATAATCAAATTAGAACTGATAGATATACTGAAACTAAATATCAGATAGAGAAATCTTCTCTTCGGCAACAAAAAACAGATGTGGGTAGGTATTATGATATAGATATGAATGCAGAAGTTGGTATGACAGAGTGGCAACAACCTAGTCCTATACCTATACCTAATACTATATCTAAAACTGATATTAATAATAATATAATAATAGAAGAAAAAGAAATATATAAAGAAAAAGAAAATACCGAAATGCACGAAAAAATCGATATAAATGCACAAGAAAATGCACAAATCGATATAGAAAAAGGCACAGATTGTGCAAAAATCGATATAAATAATGCACAAATCGATATGACTTTGTCTGGAATAAGCAAAAAAAATAGCACTAATAAATATAATAAATATATAATAGAGTTATTTGACAAGACTTGGGGATATGTAATAAATAAAAAGAATAAAGAATTTGCTAAAAATACATACATCAAGAAAATGAAAAAGTGTAAAACAGAAGAAAGCATAACAATTAAAGCTCGATATATATTAAAAAATTATATTAAAAGTCGAAAAGAGTGGGAAGAGGAAGGCACTGAAAAACAATATATTCCAATGTTCTCTTCTTGGCTTAATAAAAACATTGAGGATGGTGTCATAAATGAGGAAGATTTATAATATTGCAGAAGTCCCACAATACTCTGATATGGCAGAAAGGTTTTTGTTCCCTTATGGAACGCTAAATTATTTATTGAATGGCGGAGTGTTTGATAGAGTTACGATGATTACTTCTTCAACCGATAACGGCAAAGCTCAACCATTTTATTCAAAAATACAAACACCAAAAGGTGAAGTTTGTATGGAGGCTATAAAAGTTGGAGATGAAATATTTGATATAAACGGTGGAGTGCAAAAAGTAGTTGGAATTTTTCCACAAGGACAGAAACAAATATATAGAGTATGGACTTCCGATGACAACTATACAGATTGTGTTGGAGAACATTTGTGGACAGTTATTGATACTATGAGCAATAAAAAAGCAAAAGTTATGACTACATTGCAGCTTATCGATGGTATAGAAAAAACAAGTAAGAAAGGTTACAGATATGCTTTACCAAAATATAATGCGGTAAATTATTCTACCAAGACCTATATTTGTGACCCGTATATTTTGGGTGCATATATAGGAAATGGCTGTGGACTTGAAAAACATTTTTCGATATCTTCTGGAAATGAAGATGTAATAAAAATTATAAGTGAGAAATTAAATACCAACTTTTGTCGTTCTTCAATTCATAATTACACATATAAGTTTTTAGTGAAAAATAAAAATAAACAAAATCGCAAATATATATTTACACAAGATATTATTCCAAAAGAACTAGTAGGAAAGAAGTCGAAAGATAAGTTTATACCAAAAGAATACTTACAAGGAGATATAGAACAAAGATTAAGTTTATTGAGAGGTCTAATGGATACTGATGGTAATGTTCATAATTCAAAAGATAGATTTTCAATAAACACATCTTATTCTACTACAAGCGAAAGATTAGCAAAAGATGTTTGCTTATTAGTTCAATCACTAGGTTTTTTTGCTAAGTGTCATAAAGTAAAAAGATATAACAGAGATTGCAATCCAGAATTTGTTATATATATTCGTATAGACGACAAAAAATTTAATCCATTCTTAGTTGAAAGAAAGGCCTTAAAGTGGCGACCACCAACAATATTTACTTACAGAAAAATTAAAAAAATAGAAAGCCTAAATGAACTTGTTGATTGTCAATGTATAAAAGTAAGCGCTGATAATGAATTATATTTAACTGACAATTTCATTGTTACACATAATACGACATTATGCAGTGATATAATAAGGTCAATTATTGAACAAGGATATAAGGTTTGTGCATTTTTTGGTGAAGACACCCCAAGAGAAAGTAGAGATAGGATTTATAGACAGGCAACTGAATATACGCCTGAAAATATAATTTATAAACCCTATGTTCGAGATGGAAAGCAAACAAACTGTGGCGAATATTTTTTGAGTGAAGAAGCGTATAAGAAAGCTGAAGAAAAGTTTAAAGACAAGTTATTTCTTTACAACACAAATGCGAATGCTAGCGTTGACGAAATACTGGAAGGCTTTAAAGAGGCAAAAGAGAAACACGATTGCAAAGTATTCGTAATTGATAATGTTGAGCAATTTGAGTTTTCCAGTGATAATGAAAACAAAGCAATTAAAGACATTGTAATCAAAATAAGAGATTATGCCATAAATAACAAAGTTCATATATTTTTAGTCGCACATTTAAGGAAAACTGAGCGAGATGTTGTATTGCCAGATTTAAACGATGTCAAAGGAACAAGTGCAATGGTCAATATTGCAAAAAATGTCTTAATTGTTTTAAGAATGGATAAAATCAATCATGATACAAAGCAATATAAAGAATTAAAAAAACTTGTCGAACTAAACAATTATGATTTAGATAATGCGGATTGTTTGATAAAGGTTGCCAAAACAAAAGGAAGAAAACTTGGTTTTGTATGTTTAAAATTCAATCGCATTACGAACACATACTATGAATGCAAAAAGATTGATGATAAAAAGGAAGAGGAAGAAAAGCCGGTTTTGTTTACAAAACAAAAAACCATTGATGACCTTATACCAATTGATGATGATTCACTACCATTTTAGGAGGTTATATGACTAAATGCGAATATATTAGAGAAAATGTAAGCATGGAAGAATTACTTGAAAAATATGGGTTTCAACTTTCTAGAAATGGTTTTATGTGCTGTTGTTTCCACAGGGAGAAAACGCCAAGCGCTTGCGTGTCGAAAGATGACAGGTGGTATAAATGCTATGGTTGTGGGGTTTCATACAACACTATTGACTTTGTAGCAAATTATGAAAAGTGTTCTAAAAGCATGGCGATTGCAAAGATTGATGAGCTGCTTGGGCTTGGATTAGGAAACGACCTTACTCCACAACAAAAGAGAGAATTAAAAGAAGCCAGGGAACGAAACCGGTTATTAAAAGAAAAAAAAGAAATGGAAAAAAGGGAAGAGCAGATAGCTCGAAATAAAATTATAAAAGAATTGAGAATGTGGGAGCAGATACAAAAATACACACATCCAACTCGTGGACAGATAAGGACTAACACTTGGGAGTTGAGCGATTTGTTTTTTCACTCGCTTAAACAACAAAAATGGTTAAATTGGTTGTATGACAAAATTTGTGGGTTCGACCACAAAGAATGTGAATATGATTATGCTATTTTAGACGATAAGAGAGAACTTGTTAAAAAGATATTAAACACAGAGATAGTGCTTTTAAGCCCATAATTTGCGTTTTAAGACGCGAAACATTAAAATCGATAGAATAATCGAGGGCGCTATGTTTTGTTCAAATATGGGGCAAAAGAATGCAAAATTAGGGCATATGTGATTAAAAGGAGAGATAAAATGTTAAAACCAACAAAGCCAAGAGAAGGATTAGGGGTTGGCTCAAAAATAAAATTGCGAAGCATACAAAGTGGAATAAGCAACTCTGGCGTGCCGTATTGGAAAAGTTGCGTTAGTTTGCGAACTTTACAAAATGGCGAACTTTGCGTGTTTGATTATGTGTGGCTAAACTGTATGGGCAAATGCGAATTTAAAACTGGCGATTGGGTAGAAATATCCAAAATTGAAAAGTTTTATGAAAAACCGATAAGAGCAAGTAGCGGAGTGAATATAATTTATAAATATTTGCAATGCGAAGTTAGAAAGGCAGTTTTTGAGGAGGATAATAAGAATGGCGAAAGATATAGTAATTGACGAAAACGGCGAACCGCTTTGGTTTGATGCTTTTGAGAAATTAGAAAAGATAAAAGGAAGCATAACGCCAGAGTTGCAAACAATAAAAATTCGGTATGAGAAGAACGAGAACTCCGATTACCCACGCAAACTGAATTTCAATGCAAGCTTGACGCAAGTGCTTTTTATTGCATTTAGCAAGTTTAAGAAAGTTCCATACAACTATGCAATCAGTGTGGATGCGGAAACTTTTAAAGATTATGCGAATGCATATATGGAACTGCTGAGTTTTATCAAAGGTTTTTACCCTGACTTTATAGGAAGCAAAGCAACTTTTACTTCGTTTATGGGGATAAGTGCAAATGCTTATGCTAATATTTTGACAACCAGCCAAGATGCAGATTTGGTGGCTGAGATTGAAAGTTTGAACGATAAATTATGCGAGCTTGAAGTCGTTTCTGCACAGAGCGGTATATCAAAAGAAAAGTCGACAGAAACTAAATTAAGAGCAGATGGTGTAGGGTATGGACTTAACTTGCGACCAGATATTCAATCCATAACAATAAATAACAACTTGAAATTGGATAAAGAGAATGTGGATAGGCGAATTGCAAGCATATTTGGCTCTAAAATGCTTGATGATAATAAGAAAAAATAATTTGGAAATTGTTTGAAAAACACTTGAAGATAAAAAATAGTTAAAAAATATAAAAATTTTATAAAAATCTCTTGCTTTTTGTATTTCAATGTGATACAATAATAGCAAGTAAAGGAGATAATATGAAGATATTAAAATCATTTAGAATTGATGATGATGTTCTTAAAAAACTTCAAGAAATTGCAGATGAAGAAAAAAGAACTCTATCAAATCTAATAATTAAAATTTTGTCTGACTTTACTAATAAAAAGTAAAGGAGAAATAGTTATGATTAAAGATTATGTTGGACAAAAGTTTGGAAGATTAACAATTATTGAAAGATTGCCTAAATACAAAAATGGTTATACTTATTACAAATGCAAATGTGATTGTGGAAATATTATAATACTTTATAGCGGTGCTTTTGTTTCTGGAAAGACAAAGAGTTGTGGATGTTATAATAAAGAAATTGTAAGAAAAAGAATGACTAAACACGGTATGAGAAATACTCAATTATATAGAACTTGGGCTGGAATAAAAGATAGAACAACCCCTAATAATAATAATTGTAAAATCAATTATAAAAAATTTGGTGTAAAAATGTGTGATGAGTGGAAAAATAGTTTTGAGACATTTAAAGAGTGGGCTTTGTCTAATGGTTATAAAGAAGAAAAACTACCAAATGGGAAAAACAAATGGACTATTGATAGAATTGATACTTATGGGGATTATACACCAGATAATTGCCGTTGGGTAACCAATTTTGAACAAATGAATAATACAACTACAAATCATTATATAACATATAAAGGGAAAACACAGACACTCGCTAACTGGTGTAGAGAGTTAAATTTGAACTATGGTCTTGTGAACCAAAGATTATGGATGGGGTTTGATGTAGATAGGGCTTTTAATGAAAGTCCAGACAAAAAAAGGTATTTTGAGTATAATGGAGAATTGCTTACAAAATATGACATTGCAAAAAGGACATCTTTAACAATAAACAATGTAGAAAATAGAATTTTTAGGGGTTGGAGTATAGAAAGAATTATGACACAACCTGCTAGAAAAATAAAAAAGGAGCAATAATATGTGTAAGGTATTTGCTTACTGCAGAGTATCGACCAGTGATAGGTCGGCAAAACAAGATTGCGAAAGACAGCACTACTTGTTGGAGCATAGTGAAATTGAGTTCGATGAAATATTTGAAGAACATATTTCTGGTGGTGTAAAGGGCAACCAAAGAGAGCAGTTTAATAAAATGCTTGAAAAGTTGGAAGAAAATGACTTGGTTTGTTTTACTGAAACAAGCAGATTTGGTAGGAATTACATTGATTGCTTTGAGATGTTGGACTTGATAACACAAAAGGTTGGTGCAAGTGTTAAGTTTTTGAGTAATGGCATTGAGTTGCAAGGTGGTGCAAAAATGAACCCTTATCAATGGATGACCATATCGCAATTCTTCATCCAAGACGAGTTCTTGAAAAGACAAATTGGTTACAACACTTCTAATGCTCTACAACGAAAAAAAGAACAAGGCGTGACCCTTGGCAAACCTATAACTAAACTTGACCCTGCAACAGTTTCAAATATACACACCCTATATGAGAGCGGAGTTGATATTACGAACATTTCCAGACAACTTGGACTTGGACGAAAGATTGTTAAAAGGATTGTTGAAAAAGGAGAGTAGTTGTGAAGAAAAAAACTTTGGTCATTATAATAGTAATTGCAGTTTTATTAATTTTAGGTGTAATTGGATACTTTGTTGTTCCACATGAAGAAATACAACAGCAAGAGCAGCAACAAGAACAAGAAGAGCCAGAATATTGGTATTCAGATATTGGTAGGTATTCGCTGGAATATTATTCAAAAAATATTGTAAAAGCCCATTGCAACTATCCCAGCACATTTTCAATGACAAGTGGTGTAAAGATTGAGTTCCTAGACGAACCAAATATTCGAACTTCTGGAACATTTAGGGCTGCAAACGCATTTGGCACTTATGAGAACCGAAGTTTTATCATAAATTTTAAGTATAACGCATCTTCACAATCTTTCACATTAGTAAATTGCACTATTATTTAAAAATAAAAAGATAGTATATGAGAATGCTATCTTTTTTCTTTGCAACAGTTTCGACCCTACACTCCCCCTGCAACAGATTTTACCCTACACCACCCCTACTGCAGATTGCAACCTACACACCCCTTTTTATGAGTTATCATATAATAAAAATGTAAAAAAAACAAAATTGCTTTGTTATCTTAAAATATATCATGCCTTTTTATCCTGTTTAAAGCGCCTTTAAAGCGTTTTTTGTGGTTGTCTTGATAAATCATACCAGACGCGACAAAAAGTCGCTCAAAGCGCCTAAAAAGTGGCAAAAATGGGGCAATAAAAAAAGGGCTAACTTTGCGCTAGCTCTTTTTTCTTTTTACTTGTTATTTTTTATTACGGTTGCCAAAAAGAAAAATATAAACATAACTAAATATATCATAGCCGCCTCTCGCTTTTTGGCTTTTTCATTGAAAGTTCTTTTAATTTGTAAAATGGCAAATATGATGTGTTCAAATGTTCGTCTTGTTCCTGTTCAATAAAATTATAGCATTCTTTTAAAAGTTCAATATCTTTGAGTAAGTCGTTGTATTCTTCGTCTGTTAAGTCTTCCAAATGTTTTTTGTCCCACTTTTCCCAAAATTTATAAGCTTCGCTTAATATTGGAAGCAAGGCTTTTTGCGCTTGCCCGCACCGCTTCCAATCAGTCTTTGGTTGATTGAATTTGTTTGCAGATGTTGAAAAGTAGGGCTTTTCGTTCCCACTTAGTTGATAGTATTTAACCTCAAAGATTATTTTTTTTGATATTTGAAACGCCCAAAATTTTTTTATTTTCATTTTTACGCCTTCCTCCATTTTTCATGCAATTTGTTATTTGATAATCTCCCCAGCTTTTCAAGCAAAGCATCGCCTACGGTTAGCAGTTCGTCATGTATGTTTATTTTCTCCAGCTCTTCAAGCTCTTTTTCGTTTAGTTCGCTGTTGTATAATTTTTTAATTGCCCGCAATAATTCGTCATAAACATCAGCGGATGCAGAATAGCCCCAGCCGTGATATTGTTTGCCCATGTAAACCGCTTCGCTATTTTCGTTTTTGTAGTCGTTTGAAAATAAGACGCTCAGTTCTTTAATGTTGCCCAGCCTTGGCTTTTCTAAGCTTGTTAAAATAAAATAATTTTGTAAAAAGGCGTCGTATTCTTTTTTTGTTGCCTTGATATAAAAATTTTGTAATTTTCCGTTTTTATAAATTGATGCGTATTTCATTTTTTTAATCCTCCATATTTAAAATTTTAAAATTTTTCAACAAATCGATTAAGTCATTTTTGTTTGTAAATTCTTTGTGTTCTCTTGTATTGTTAAAATAACAAATACAAACATGATATACATAATTATACGCATAAAAATAAACTTTTTCAATATCAACAAAAATTTCAGCGTTTTCACAAAAAAGCGTAAAGCTTTTAAAATCTTCTTTGTTGTATGCTTTGCTTGCTTTTTCGGCTTGTTTGATTTTTTTTGCTATGTTCATTTTGTTTCCTCCTTTTTTATTGTCGTTCTTTTTTTTAACAAAATTTGTTTTTTTTAGTTTTCGCTTGCGTTGACAAATTCCGCGTGCAGTTTATTGAGTAACCGGGCTTTATTTGTAATACGGTTCGCCGTGATGTACTTTTGCAAGTCGCCAAGCGTTGCCGCGCTTCCGTGCAGAGCTTTAAACCATTTCACCAAATGCGCAAGTTCGTTCATGTTTAACGCTTCAATCATAGCCTTTTACCTCCTTTTTTAATTTCATCTATATTATAACAAATAAATATAACAAAGTCAATTATTTTTACAAAGTTTTTTATAAATTCTATATATTTTTTTTATAAACTATATAACTTTATAAAACTATATTATATATAATATATATTCTTTGCCTATATAGAAGCATTATAGTTTGCTTTATATAATAATATATATTACACGCTTCGACAACAAAAAATAATTTTTCTCATTATAAATAAACAATATATAATATATATGTGCATGTTGTATTAATATATATATAATATAACTAACTTGTATAAAAATAAATATAAAGATGTAAATATAAATATAAAGATTGTAATATTTTATTTTTATGTGAATTAGATAACTGCAGATTTTTGCTTTTATATATGAAAAAAGTTTTAAATATATAAATTTTTAAATTTTGGCTTTGGAACACTATGCCCGCCGCCTATATATGGGCTTTTTATTGTCCTAAACGAACGATTAGGAAAATAAGGCGCAAAATGTGGCCTAATAGCGCGTCCCGCGCAGGCTTTATTATTTTTTATTTGTTTATATAGAAAAAAACAAAGAGAGGGGGCGGGGGAGAAACGAACGGCCGCCACCCAGGCGGGTTACTCCCCCTTTTTAAAATCTGGTAAATTTTGTAGTTGTGAATATTTTTGCGAAAGTAGGCATAAATATTTGACAGAGTTGCAACGGGGTGATATAATATGGGGGAGAAGGGAGGAGGAGAGAATGGTAGAGATAGGGGCGGACGAGATAATGGCGATGGCGACAGCGGTGGTAAATCGGTATTATGGGGGCGAGAGGGCGCAGAGGCGGGACCTGATAGGGGAGAGCGTGGCCGGGGTGCTTAAGGCGTGCGCGAATTATAGGGAGGAGAGCGGGTGCAGTTTTTCTACATTTGCATATAAGTGCGCCAAGAACGAGGTGGCGATGTATTTGAGGCGGGAGCGGAAGTGGAGGGAGATGCTGAGTGAAAAAGATGTCGATTTGGAGGAGGTTGAGGCGGAAGGGTTTATGGAGCTGTTCGCTTCTCAGCCACAAGAAAACATAGAAAAATTGAAGGGGATAGTAGAGAGGTTTAAAAGCGACACTGACAAGGCGATTGTTCGGGAGATTTTGAGCGGGAAAAAGAGGTCGCTAATAGCCGAAGATTTTGGGGTGAGCAGGCAAAATGTGAGTCGGATTTTCGTGAAGATGAAGCGGATTGTGCGGGGGAAGTTTAAGTATGAAGACGGGGAGGTGATAGAAAGATGACTGGAATTGAGAGCAATATAAGAGATTTGTTGTGGGTTGCGTGCAATGAGTATCAAATGACATACCAAGAGATTGCGGACTGGGTTGGAGTTGGCAAATATGTTGTTTACAGGTGGGTGCATGGAATGAGCAAGATAACGCGAAAAAATTATGAGAAAGTTGTTGCGATGTTGGAAAAGTTGAAGGGGCGAAATATTAGATACCCAAGGCAGGCGATTACAATATTGCGTGGCGAAGATTAAATTGTTTTTTCTGCCACCGAAAGGAGAGCTGTTGGAAAATGGTTGAGTATAGCGATTTGAGCGAAAGCATACAAACGATAAATAGTGCGATTAGCGCGGCAAGGCGCGATGTGGAAAAGTGGAAAAATGACGAAAAAATGCTCGAGCTTTTTTCTTTATGCCACGAAGTGTATTGGTCGCAGATACATGAATATTATACTGGGCTGAATAATGACCGGGGCGAGAAGGGAATACGGAAGTGTGTCAAAGAAATAGTTGCCCACATTCTTCCACTACTCGAAGAGAAAGTTTCGAAAAATAAAGATAATTTAGAGCTGTCAATGCTGTATGCAGACTGTTATGACGATTTTTATGCGTTGGCGAGCTGTCGGTCGTTGTCGCACTTTGTTAGATATATGGAGTTCGATAAAAAACCAAAAGAGAAAATTTGGGAGCCAACAATGCACTTGTTTGGCGGGTTTTGGTATTATGCGAACAGCATGATTTTGAACGGCGATGTGAAATTTATCTCGAAACAGTGCTTCACGGGGCTTGGAAAAACATACTCAAACGCCATGACACTTGCTTTTATATTTGGCAACAATATAAACGATGACGCATTATATGTGTTTGGTGCGAGCGAAAATGTTGGAACATTTACGCTTGGATTGATTGATTTAATGGTGTCGCCTAGATATGCAAAGGTGTTTCCATACTTCAAACAATTTTTGGAAACCAAAGTTGTAGATGGAAAAGAAGTCGTTGATACTGAAGCGACATCAAACAACATGTTTTCAATTAAGCAGGCGAAAGATAGTGGGTCGAAATTGCGTATTCGCGGAAGTTCAAAGCCTGTGAATTTGCGTGTTGTATCGAAAGAGAAAAATACAAATGGTGTTCGTGCAAAATACTTATTTCTTGACGACATTGCTCAGCTTGCTGATGCAAACAATCCAAAAGCACATGAAAAAGATAAATTTAGACTCTCGAATGAATGGTTTAAACGAAATTACGATTTAACAAACTTTTATGTAATTGCTGGCGGGACAACATACTCGGTTGACGACATACTTACGCATTTATTGAGGCTAAATAATGGCGATATTGCTCAAGTATCGAAAATAAATAGGTTCACTAAAATTGCAAAGAGTGATTATATAATCAAAGATGGGGTATCAGTATTTGTTATAATCCCAAAACTCGATTATGAAACTGACGAAAGCACATATCCTGAGAAATATCCAACCGCAGAAGCAAGATTGCAGAGAGATAATGCACTTGACAACGGTCGTATGTTTCAAGCAATGGAACAACAGCAGCCCCTTTCTAGCGTTGACAACCCATTTGACTGGGGGAATTTACACATTTATGAAGATTTGCCTGACGAAAATGGGAAATATAGATTTATTTTAGACCCATCTCGAAAGGGAAACGACAAAACTTGCTGTTTATACTTTAGGGAAGTAGGAGATAGGCACTATTTGGTCGATGCTTTTCTTGACAACAAGCCACTTGACTATGTTTATCCAAGTGGGAAAACCGTGTTAGAAACTATATGCGAAAAGATAAAAAATCATAGATGTATAGAAGGAAGTGCCGAAGAGAATACTGAAAGCACGATTAAGTCTCAGATTATAAAAACACTTGAAAAAATGAGGTATACCTGTAAAGTCGAGACTTACTATTCTTGGCAACAAAAGAAAGATAAAATATATGCAGCGCAGACGGCAGTTCAATCATATTTATGGTTTCCGTCTAGGCGTGTATTCCCAGCAAATTCAGAAGTTGGGCGCGCAATGAGTGATATTACTTATTGGAAATATAAGGACAATATTGCAGATGACGCTCCAGAATGCTGTGCTGTTTATTGCACTAAATATATAAAATTTCAACAAATGGGTTTTGCACAGGTTCACTCTTTTAAAAGATAGTTTATTTTTATACAAAAACACGAATTTTTATGCATATGCATGTATAAATATCCAGTATTTTGCATAAAGATAGAAAATATTAATAAAAAATAGACAAATTTAAAACTTTTGCATATAATAGTATGTGAATGATAGTTTTGCCTATTTTTTTTAGGAGAATAAAGTGCAAATTTTAGAATGTCCGAAGTGCAAACAAAAAATGCTTAAAATATATACAAAAGGCGATGTTATCGTTGACTTTTCTATTAATAAAGCCGTAGAAACAGCAAAATGTCGAAATTGCGGGGCAAAGATTTTATATTCTATAAAAGCAAAGGAGGACAATAATGGCAGGGATTAAACCTATAAGGTTACCGCTGAAAGCTAATGGCTTGACTATTGAAAAAATTATGCCATATATGTCAACCATTGCTACTAAATTTAATGCAAACGCTAGTAGAGTAAAACATTTTAGAGAAATATACGAAAACCAACACGAAATTTCCAATAAAACAAGAAGATATGAAGATGACAGCGATATAAACAATAAAATTGCGACACCGCACTTATGGGCAATGGTAAATTTCAAAAGTGGTTATGCTCTTGGCAACCCAAAAGAGTATTCGCAAAGCAAAGAAATGCAAACTGATGACATTAAATATCTAAACAAATATTGTAAAGATGTAAAAATGCGAAGTGTAGACAAAGATGTTATTACAGAAGTATACACGGTTGGAAATTGTTATTATTTTATTGAACCGAAGCCAAATCTTGCTTTACTTGACTTAGAATACCAAGCGCCATTTAATGTATGGTGCAAACCAAGCGATACATGTGCGAAGATATATAGTTCATATAATGGAAATGAAGAATTATTTGATATTCTTGTTACGCGACTTGATGAAGATTTGCCAGTTCAAAGAACAATTGTGTCGATATATTTGCCAGATGCTTATTACGAAGTTGAAACTACCGATTTTGTAAGCTTTAATATAAACAAGGCACAAACATTCCCAAGAACAATTTATAAGAAATTGCCACTTGTCGAAAAATATGCGAACAAAAGCCGAATTGGTATTGTTGAAATAGGCGAAACATTACAAAATGCAATCGACCAAATCTATTCAGATGAAGTTGACAATATTCAAGACATAGTTAATGAAATGATGATTTTTATGAACTGTGCTTTGGGCGAAGGCCAAGAGAAAGAGGCGGAGTTCCTAAGAATTGCGAAAAAGAATGGAATTATTGTTCTCAACGACAAGAACCCTGAGCTGAAAGCAGATGTGAAGACAATTAGCACCAAACTTAACTACAGCGACATATTGACGCTTATGGAAAGTCTGAAAAACGAACTTTATTCTGCTTGTGGCGTGCCACTTGCCACTTCCGACACATCAAATGGTGGAAATAAGGCTGGTGCATTACAACTTGGAAATGGTTGGGAAAATGCTTATGATAGATTGCTCGATGAAATAAATTCATTTATAAATGCAGATTATGATGTGCTTGATAGAATGTTATTTATTTGCAAAAATGTAGCAAATACGAAGGTAAATGAACTTAATGCTAGCGAGGTTGAAATTAAGTATAATCCTAACATGTCTGATAATATGCAAGTAAAAGCACAGGCATATAAAGAATTTATAGATTGCAAAGTGCCACCTGAAATTGCGATTGCTTGGTGTAGGTTATCAAATGACCCTATTACTATTGGCAAGATTATACAAGATTATATGGACAAACAAAATGTTTCACATGAAACAAATGCAGGTATTAACACTAGTAATAGTGAAAATATAAATGACAGTGAAGTCACTAAAACGCAAGAAAGTTATAGTGAGTGAACACTTATAAAACGCAAGGAGGATAGTTATGGAAAATAACGAAAACAATGGTGTTTTAACCACCGAACCAACAGGAGTTGATACTCCACAAGAGCCACAAGTTGACTATAAGGCACTTTATGAGAAATTGCAAAAGGATAATGCAAACTTGGATAAGTATAACAAAGACCTTAAAGCAAAGTATCAAGCAAAGTTGACCGATGAGGAAAAACAAAGGGCTGAAATTGCAGAAAGGGAAACTTATTATAAAAGTTTGGAAAGAGAACTTTCTGTATCAAAAATCAAATCAAGTTTGTCTGGTCGTGTAAGCGATACAAAGATTCTTGATGAGATTTCGAGCAAGTTTGCTGATGGCAATACTCTTGATGCTCTTGACATTCTCAATAAATTTGAAAATGAGCGAGAAAGCAATTTAAGAAAAAGTATTGAACAAGAACTACTTGCTAAAAACCCAACTCCGCCACCTCAGAACGATAACAATGGCGAAGTTACAAAAGAACAGTTTAACAAAATGACTGTTGCAGAGAGAATGGAACTCAAAAACAAAAATCCAGAACTTTATAAAAAATATGCAAAATAAAAAAGGAGAAAATAAAAAATGGCAGCACAAGGAAATAGAACATTTTTAAACAATGTAGTTGACCCAGAAGTTCTTGCGGACATGATTTCTGCAAAACTTGATAAAAAAATTAGGGTTACACCATTTGCTAGAATTGATACTACACTGCAAGGAAGACCAGGAAGCACAATTACTGTTCCAAAATGGAATTATACAGGTGAAGCAACTGTTGTTCCAGAAGGGGAAGAAATACCAATTCATCAATTGACATCAAGCACCGCTGAATATACAATTCATAAAATTGGTGACGGTAAAACAATTACTGATGAAGCAATTTTGAGCGGTTACGGCGACCCATATGGCGAATGTGTAAAACAAATTGTTATGGCAATCGCAGATTATATCGATGATGAAAGCATGGCAGAACTTGGTGACGCATCAAATATTTTTGAGACGACATCAAAAATTAGTTATAATAACATTGTAGATTCAATAGATTTACTTCAAGAAGAAATCAACTCAGATAAAGTTATGTTTGTTCATCCATCGCAAGTTTCAACTTTGAGAAAAGATAGCAACTTTATTTCAGCAGACAAATATGGTGCAGGCACAAATGTTATTATGTATGGCGAAATCGGTATGATTGCCAATACTAGAATTGTTCCTTCAAAGAGAGTTGTTAAAAATGCGGAAGGATACAAAAAAGTGAACTCTGGTGATAGCGGTGCATTGGAGGTTGTTGCTAGCGGAGCTTCTGGCGGAACTCAAATCGACCTTGCAAGCATTACTAAAACATATCCATCATCTTATACTCCAGCAGTTGGTGATTATGTTGCAAAAATTGATGCTAACACATATTTTATTAACCCAATTGTTAAATTGAATGGTGATGAGGAAACCGAAGAAGACACACCAGCACTTACAATTTTCTTGAAAAGAGATACTAATGTTGAAGTTGAAAGACAATCAACAAAAAGACAAACTGTTGTAACTGCTGACAAACATTATGTTGTTGCATTGACAAATGAGAGCAGAGTTGCATTGATGTTTGCAAAAGCTTAATTAAAAGGAGAATTGATTGATGGACTTTAATGCAATGGTAAAAGCAAAATACTCATATATGACTGATAATGAAGTTGCTTTGTTTGTAAATAAGGCAAAGTCTATTTGTATTGAGCAAATATATCCTGCTGATTTGTCCATCAATTATTCAAACTTTGATTGGGATAAAACTGCTAGATATGATATGTGGATACTTGATTGTGTTGATGAACTTGTTGAAAGAGTTGGTATTAGCAATGTGCTTTCATACAAAGAAAATGGTATGTCATGGACTTTTGATAGAGCAGGAGTAAGCCAAGGGTTGCTTGATAGATTGCCAAGAATGGCAAGGGCTGTTGGGCAAGACCCTAAGGAGGACAGCTAATGAAAAACGGAGCAACAGTATATCATTGCAAGAGAATTAGTGGTGATAATGCAGAAGTTGCGTTATTTGATAAGCCAGTTTCTTATATTCTGCGACCGATGTATTTAACAATACAGCCAAATACTGGAAATGTTTATGATGAAACATTTGGCGAATACAAAGACTATGAGGAAAAAATGTGTGCTAGCCCTTATGAAATGTGGGATACTGAAATTAAGGAAGGCGATGTTTTTTATATAGACATTGGAAAACCAGATGGCTATGATACAGGGACAGAACCTGAATATGGTTGGGGATACGATGCCAATTTTAAGGTTGCAAAAGTTGCTAAGCAAAACCGTGTGATATATTATGCTCTAAAATCAAGAGTGGAGAACTAGTATGAGTAAAATCATAAGTTTTGATTTGTCTGATGCTGGAATACAAAATGCCCAAAAACAAATAGATAACATAGTTGCCAAAATTCAAAACCAAGTAAATACCGAATTTATTTCCTTATCTTTGGATTGGATTAAAAATAGGGCAATACAATATCTTAATTCAAGTGGACTAGATGCAGGTATGATACAAGAGTTGCAAACAAGATTTGTAAAACAAGTATTTGCTAATTCAGGAACACTTATCTTAGACCATGAAAAAGGTGCATATATTGAATTTGGTGTCGGCATTGAAGGTAGTAAAAGTCCATATCCAAACACATTTGCAAAAGATTTATATTGGGAATATGATGTTGATAGCAACTTTAAAAGCTCGAATGATAGGTCTTGGAGATTTGTATTAAAGTCAGACCGGCCGCTCGATATTAAACCAGATAAAGTAACTGCAATTGCAGAAAAGGGCAATGGGGATATAGTTTATAAAACAACTGGTAGTCAAGGCATATTATTTATGTATAATGCAATAATGGATTATGCAAGCAACATATCAATACCTGGTAGTCTTTATGAAACAGCACTAAACAAAATCATAGGAGGATAGGATGGACACAAAAATATATGACGAAATATATACTAGACTTAATGAATTTTTAGCAGCAAACGGAAGCGCATGTTATAATCCAAGTTTAGTTCATTTTTCATCATCTCAACCAACCTATCCTTATGTTGTTTTTGAAGAAGTGCGAAATAATGCTGGCCCATTGTCTTTGGGCGACATACCAGATAATACTTCGAATTTAGGGTATCAGGTTAGAATTTATGCAAAAACAAAAGGTAAAGTTACAAAAATGCAGATAGCAAGAAAAATCGCAGAATATGTGGATTATTTGCTTTCAGGTTTAGGACTTCGTCAAGTAAGTTTTAACCCAGACCCTTTGGTTGCTAATGGCGACCTATATGGCATTATTATTATGTATAATGCGAACTTCTACAATAATAGAAGAAAAATTATTTTATAAAGGAGAATACAATGAATAATTTTGTGGAAAAGTATAACGAACACAGAAAAATCAGTGGTGTTGGTGGTGCATTGTATTTCAAGAAACCTAGTGATGAAAAATATGCATTTGCTTTTGCAACAGGAACAATCCCTTCATTTGTCGGCGATACGAATACTTATGACGCTTTTGTTATAACTGAACAATATGCAGGACAAACAGAAGGACAACAAACACTTGAAAAACAAGATATTCCTGTAATGTGGCATAGAGATATGAAAGCAAGGGCAATCGAACTTTCTGAAATGGGTGAACTTGATTGGCTTGTAGTTGCTCCTGACTATACTGCTGAACAAATCTCAGGCACATTGACATATAAGCGTGGTGACTTGGGTGATAGCACTCTTGAAGGAACTATTACAATTACACCTAGCGCAATGACACCTGATAAAATTCTTGATTGTCGTGGCATGCTTATGCAAACATGTAAATTTGCAAAAAATGGTATTGAAACTATTGTTCCAGATGAAATTAAACTTGAATATGGCGATAGTGTTGCTACTGTAAATTTACCACTTGACACAGGCACGACTGTTTCAACGAGAATTCTTGATGGGATGGGAAATGTGGCAACAAGTCCTAAAATTACTTTGGGGACATGGACTGCAGAAACAAGTGAAAAAATTACAATCACTGGAACAAATGACACTGGTAGCCAAACTGAATATTACCTTGTAGAAATTACTATTTCAGCAACAGGCAAACAATCTTGGAAATCAACGATTGCAGTGTCCGTGCCAAACACAGCAGAAGAATAATAGCGATATATTCGCACAAATATAATTGATATTGGCTTAAAGCCAAAAATAAGGAGTAAAGTATGGAAAATTTAAAACCCGTTTTTACGGTAAATGGAAAAGACTATGAACTTAAAAGAACTCGGGCCTTAATGGTGGAGTTTCAAAAAATTTCAGAAAACAACAAGTTAGACGAAGATGATGCTAATAAATATCTAAGAGTTAGAGAAACCTTTGACGAAATGGAAAAGGAACTATCTTTGTTAAACGAAAAACTTGAAGTTGCAAGAAATGCTTATTATGACGACCCTACAAATACCGATAAAAAAGCAAAGTTTGAAGCATTAAAGAAATTGATTAAAGAAACTGAAAAGCCATTAATTGATGGAAAAAGTGAAGAAATGCAATATCTAAACAAAATGACAAAGATTATGCTCGACAACTATGAAAAAGCAATAGTTTTTGCGATTTCAGAGCAATATGATATGTCAATGACAAATGCAGAAAAGCTTTGGCAGGAATTTGTTGATGAAGTTGGCGTAGTGACAGCAAGTCAATGGGTTTATGCGATTGGAGATACTTTATTCAACCAGGAGGCTAATGAAAACGATTTTTTAGCGAAAAAGCGAGTTCAACAGCAACAAAGGCTGATGGCTCGCAAGAAAAAATAGATTTAGAAGACTATTTTAAAAATTGGGTGTTGCCCCGTGCTATTCAATATGGAATGCCAATGCACGAATTTTGGCACGGGGATTTAGACCTAATATATGCTTATGAGAAAGCATATTATAATCATTTATATCAAAGTGCATATATTCAAGGTGCATATAATAATAGTGCATTTACTATTTCATATGGAAATGCTTGGAGCAAGGGTAAAAAACTTGAATATGGCAAAGAAATACCAATGCGAGACTTGATACAAGAACTAAATGAAAAACAAGCTGAAATGAATGCTGAATATAGACGAAAGAAAGCAGAAAGATTAAATACAATATATCAAAAACAAAATATGAAATGGATATAATTTATAAAAGGAGTTGAGAATGGCAAGTAATTATCAAGTTGGCAATTTAGAGTTGAGAATTACAAGTTATGCTAATACTGCCACACAAAGTCTTGGCAAGATGAACACTCAACTCGATAGAACAAGAAGAACACTTAAAAATGTTGGAATATTCGCAACATTTGGAAAGCTTAATTATATGACGAATATGATGAGATATTATGGTAGGGCTGTAGCAAATGTTGTGCAATATGCAATGGACTATGTCGAAACATTAAACCTTTGGCAAGTTGCAAATAGAGAGAATATTGAACTTGCGGATGAATTTATTGCAAAAATGAATAAGGCTTATGGTGTTTCTGAACAAACGCTTATGAATTACCAGGCTATATTCAAGAATATGCTTGCTGCGCTTGGCGACCTTTCAGATGCTGTTTCTAGCCAACTTTCAATGCAATTGACACAAATGGCTCTTGATTTTTCATCGTTATATAATGTAACGATAGAAAGAGCGATGACTGTATATCAATCTATCCTTAGCGGTCAAGTTCGTCCTGTTCGTTCCATTTCTGGTATGGATATTACGGAAAATACGATTTTCGACCTGTATCAACAAGCAGGTGGCGAAAAGACGGTTAGGCAACTTTCTCAGATTGAAAAAAGGTTGTTAAGAATTGCGGCGATTTTCGACCAAATGGGTGCAAGTGGTGCTATTGGCGATATGGAAAAGACAATCGAAAGTGCATCCAACCAAGCCAGAGTTATGAGCGAACAATTGAAAGAAGTATTGACTTGGACTGGACAAATAATTTTGCTATGGTTAAATAATAATAAAGTTTTTCAATATATCAATGCTGCTTTAATGACAATGAAAGAAATAGTTAAATCTCTCGCATTCGATTTAGGTTATGAAGAGCAAAACTTTTTGGACGGAATGATTACACAGGCAGAAGGGGCAGATGAGGCTCTTGACGAAGTTCAAGGTAAATTATTAAGCTTTGATAAATTTGAGGCTTTAAATTCTGCTGATAGTAATGTTTTAGGCATTGACCCAGTAATTGAAGATTTGATTGCAAATATAAATCTCGGCATGAATGAGTTTAAAATGAAAGCCACCGAGATTTCGGAAGAATGGCTAAAGATACTTGGTTTTGAATATAATGTTGAGACAGGGCTGTGGGAAATGAGTGAAGGCGCAGAAAATCTTCTTAACATAATAAAATCAATTGGCGCTGCATTACTTGTAATTGCTGGCTATAAAATAGGTTCAAAAATATTTTCTTCGCTGGCTTTATCTATAATGGAAGTTTCTACAACAACAAAAGGACTTACTACTAATGTTACATTATTAGGCAAAGCGTTTAGTTTTGTTTTAAATCACCCAATAGTTATGTTAATTGCTGCAATAGTCGCATTATTAGTGTATGCGTATAATACAAACGAACAATTTAGGGAGAGCGTAGATGCTTTTATTAGTTCATTAATGAATTTGCTTGGAAGCATCTTGGAACCTATAATGGATGTTTTAAATCTAATATTTTCTATACTAGGCCCTATAATAGAATTATTAGCTGATTTACTTTCTGCTATTTTAACCCCAATATTAGATATTTTAACACCAATAATAGATATTATTACAAAATTGTTTGATGTAATTGGATATGGAATTGCTTTTGTTATTGAAGGAATAGCTTGGCTATTAAAAGCTGTTGTAAATGTAGTAATTGCATTAATAAATCTTGTCATAGATGCGATAAATTTATTCTTAGAACCAATAAATGCGGTAGTAGAGTTTTTTGGCGGCGGCAGCATAAAGCTACAAAAATTAGATTATTTAGATATGTCGTTTAATATTCCTGAGTTTGCAAGCGGCGGCTTTCCAGAGGAAGGACAACTATTTGTAGCAAGAGAAGCTGGCCCAGAAATGGTCGGTTCTATGGGCGGTAGAACAACTGTTGCGAATAACGACCAAATTGTTGAAGGCATAAGTCAAGGTGTATATGAAGCTGTTATAAGTGCAAATTCTCAAAATAACCAACAACTTACTGGCAATGTTTATATTGATGGCTCAAAAGTCGGAAAAGTCGTTGCAAGACCTGTATATACAGAGGGCGTTCGAATTGGTGTGTTTAAAAAAGCGTAGGAGGCTTAAATGGACTTAAAATACAATCAAAGAGTGGTTGTTGAAGACCTTAATAAGTTTTGGGTAAATGGCGAAGAATTTGATGGGATAACCTATCAAGGTCTTTTGTCAGTAAACACTAAAACTTATGTCGAAGAGCCGACACGAAGTAATGACGGTTCAATCCCAAACATAGAAGACCACGACACTTTCTTTGTGCCACAGGTTAAGTTCTCTCTCAAATATTTTAGTATTGGCGACTATCAAAGACTTTGTCGGGCAGTAAATTCGAGCAATGAGTTTCCAGTAAGGTATTGGGATAAACAGTTTGGCGATTTCAGGACATATATGATGTATATGAAACCCGAAGAAATGGCAAAATTATACAATGTGAGGACATCAGTTTTCGGTGTGCTTGATTATGAATTAGAGTTTGTTGGGACGCTAAATGATTTGACATCTTATAGCGTAACATATCTTTCAAAATGGTGGGATGGTAGCGATTTGATTGAGTTGACATTGAATACAACACCTTATTCTTCCACAACCACTTATACAAGAGGACAGATTGTTTATTGGAACGGCGAATATTATCAAGCGGTGTATTATGAAAATGCTTTTTCTAATGTTGCACCACCAAATTCTGAATATTGGCAAGTTGTAACGCCTACATTATGGAACTCAACATCAACATATTCATTAGGCGATGTGGTTTATCAAATGACTGAAAATGGGCATGCTTATTATGAAGCGATAAAAGATGGTTTTAGCGGATATTCACTTAATAATACGACCTATTGGAAGAGTATTACTGTTGATGAATATGACAGTAGCGAAAACTATGCAGAGGGTGAATATTGCACTTCAAATGATGTCATATATAAAGCAATATATTATAAAGACACTTTTAGTAATCAAGCGCCAGACAACACAAAATATTGGGCAAAGATTTATTCACAAATCAATGTGGCAGAACAAGTAGAGTGGGGAAACTCAATTAAGGTTTTGACAAGCACCGACTTAACAAACTTCTACAATATACCTAGCGGTAAAATATTTATTGGTTGGAATACTCGTGCTGATGGGCAAGGTTTTTCTTTGAAACCAAATGCAAACTTTACAGTATTTGAAGATATGCAAATTTATCCTATATTCGGAGATGAAGAATAATGGCAGATGTTAGCATCAAAATACAACTACAAGACACAATAGAAGATGTTATTGATGGCGTAAGTGCAAATCAACCTATCAATAATGTATCTTCTGCTGTTTCTAAAAATACACAGAAAAATGATGGAACTCGACTTCTATCATTTGCACAGGGATACCTTAAATTTGACGCAACTGGGCATTTAATAAATGCAGATGGGGAAAGTGGAAGTCCTGTTTTAGAGGGTTCATATAATGGATTTGTCTTTGGTGCAACAAATGCAAATGGCGAATATACGGTTACTTTAACTATCACTGGCTCGCACATTGATAGTCTAATTTTTTATGGAGATAAATTGGCAAACCAATTTCCAGTAGAAGCCTATTTAGATGGGGATACAACAAATAAAGTTTATAGCGATGATAATACATGGGCAATAGTTTTTGATGCTCCGACAACATCGCACACGGTTACATTTACTAAATGGAATAGAGCAAATTATAATGCCTGCTTTACACATATAGCCGTTTTAACAAATGAATTAATTTTAAACAAGAAATGGTTAAAGGATATTGAAAGCCTTTCACAAATTACGGGCCAACCAAATGATATTTCATATGGAATAATTTCTGCAAGTGGAAATATTTCTATTGTGGATAGAAATGGCGAAATTTTTGATTATATTAAAGATGGCATAATACAAAAAAATAATACTAATTTTTCTTTAATTTTTAATGGGAATGTTATTTCTAATTTAATTTTTAGTGATTTTGATTATTATGTTAATTCTAAAAATATAAAATCTGAGTGTTCTGATGGTATAAAAATAATGGGAAATGTTGGAATATCAAATAATGTTAATGGTAAAATTAGCACTCCATTATCTTTTGTTGGTTATCAGTCATTATATGATTTAATACAACTTGATAATTTAAAATTTGATTTAGATTTATCTAATAATATACATACATATTTTGGGGATAAGTCTATTTCAGATTATTTAAAAGATATACATTTAAAAAATTATATTTTTGATTCAAACGAAACATTACAAGATAGATTTAATTCAATTTGTCAAATTTCACAACTTGGAATGTATTTAAATCCAGACAATAAAATTAAGGCTATTCAATTAAGACCAAAATTATCTGATGATGATTATAAAAAAATTATTTATATACCTAAAAAAAATCAATATTCAGATTTGCAAATAAAGGAAATTACAAATAATAAATATAATAAAGTAAAAATACCAGAAATAGTTTGGACAAAAGAACAAAAAGCATTTGGTTCTAGTTATACAATTTCTTTCCAAAAAATATCAAACTATGGTTCAGATAATTCTGCATCCACATATGATGAAATATACGATACAGATGAGAATGTGTTTAATGGCAATACAGAAATAGTAGAAATTACAAGCGCTCCGACTCCGGAAGGCTACACAAGAACAGACTATTATTATAAAACGCATGTTACATTCGATTTATCAGGAACATTATTACCATATAACTTTTATAATAATTTATATTTATATGTTAAAGATGTAAAAAAAGGGCTTGTTACTGGTCAAGGTTCATATTATAATAAAGGGTCGACTGAAACAACATATATAGCAAATGCAAGTATTAATTCTCATTCTGGAGCAATAGATAATATTCATTTAAGTAATAATAATAATACAATTGAATTTGATTATTATGTGTATAAATCAAATAAATCAACAACTGGTGGATATTGGAATTTTGATTTAGCTCCAACTATTCAAACTACAATACAATTGTATTGTGATGTTTATTCAAACACAACTCAGACTTTAGAGATTTTTAAAGAAGATTTAAAAGAATATGAAACATTAGAGCTACAAGGGAATAAATTTTTAACATCCGAAACAACTTGTAATGGAGTTAAGCTATCATCAATAATAGCTGATAACATATTAAATGATTATTATAATGGGGTTTCTGATGGAACAATAACTGTTTGTTGTTATGATTATTATTATAAGAATGGAGATATTGCAAAAATTTGGGCAAATGGAGAAGTTCTAAATGTTGGAGATTTAATTTGTTTTGAACAATATGAAAATAGAATTTTTAGAATTACTGGTTGTAAATATATATATAATGGTGTTGAAATGATTGATTTAGAATTTCAAGAAATTAAGCAATAAAAGTGAGATTTTAATAATTCTTACATATAATATATAAGGAGAAAAAATATGGCGGAATGGAGCAGAAATAAAGTAGATAGCACACAACTTAATAATGGAAATGAATTTGACAATAATAGCGATTTTACTCTTGATGAAATGAATGCGATTGTTAATGGTGGACTTTATTCTCAGGATTTTGCGGAACATTTAGCGGATGCCCCTGACATTAGCGAGGCGAATAATACTGGAACTGTGACTATTGCTTTTGTTGACAATATTGTCAATGGGAAAACTTATAAAAAGTTTAAATTTAGCAATTTGAAAGGGCAGAAAGGAGATACTGGGGAGACAGGAGCAACAGGCGCAACTCCTAATATTTCTGTTTCGGCAACTACTTTAAGTCCAGGGAGCCAGGCGACCGCGACAAGAAGCGGAACAAATGAAAACCCACATATCACTTTTGGAATTCCAAAAGGCGAGCCTGGAGATGCTGGAGATTTTGATGATAGTTTGTCAGAAACAAGCACAAATGCTGTTCAGAACAAGATAATAACAAACGAGTTAAATAAAAAAGAAAATAAAAGAATATCAACAGATACAAAATCTTTTATTACAACAAAAACATGGTCACCAAAAACATGGAACGGGCTTGAGGATTTAGAAGATGGATTATATGGGGACTATATATGGACAGACAATAATAATATATATTATTCTCAATATGGAGTGCATAAAGTTTTAGATGAGGCCACATCTACATGGTCACCAAAAACATGGAATGGGTTGAGTAATGTTGCATTTTATGGTAATCGGGTATGGAGAACAAATAATAATATATATTATTCAATGATGAATGAAAATTTTGGAAATTATCAACTTATATTAGATAAAACAACTTCTACATGGTCACCAAAAACATGGAACGGATTAACTGAATTTGACGCTCACTGGATATGGTCAGACGGGGAAGATATTTACTGTTCAGCAGGAACCAGCCATTATGTTTTAGATGAAGAAACATCAACTTGGTCTATTAAAACTTGGAATGGAGATACAGATTTTTCTGGCGGGGATGTTTGGACGGATGGAGAAAATATTTATTTGGGCGAGTTTTATATATTAGATAAAGCAACTTCTACATGGTTACCAAAAACATGGAATGAAATTTTTGACACTTTCCAGATATGGTCAGATGGAGAAAATATTTATTTGCGCGAGTTTTATATATTAGATAAAGCAACTTCTACATGGCAATTAAATAATTCAGTTAATATTCCTATTATTAATTCGGCTCTTGGTTATAAATCAGTATCTTGGACTGATGGAAAAAATAGTTATTTATCTTATGGCGATAATCAATATGTTTTAAAAAACATTAAATTTGTTAGATAATTTAATTTATTAAAGGAGAAATATGATAATAGAAATAATAGATAGTGGTCAAGACAAATATACTTTAAAATGCGATACAAATATTTTAGGTCGCCGATATGACAACCTCGCAGAAACAATTACTATTGTAAAGCCAGCCGCTGAGGTTGATAGCGCTTGCGTTTTAGTTGCGACTTATGGTGGGAATGTTGTTGACCACATTGCAGTTCGAGGCGATACGATTGAAATTAAGAGTAATCTTTCTCAATATGAAAGCATAAATATTGGGTTTTCTTTTTCGCGACCAGACGGTTATGTAAAGGGCAGTGAGATTAAGCAATTTAAGTTTTTGCCTGCGCCGAAACCAGATGGATTTGTGCCAGTGCCGAGCGAGCAAAAGGCCACTATCGATTATTTGGCACAATATGGCTTTGTTGATGCGGTTCTTGATAATAATATTTTAAAGTTCAAGAATTATAATGGCGATGATGTTAAAGAAATTCAATTAAGTGGATTTGTTCAAGAACAATCAGACTGGAACGAAACTGATGAAAAAAGTGAGACTTATATTAAAAACAAACCAACAAAATTGAGCCAGTTTGAAAACGACTTAAATTTAGAAGTTCAAGATGCTAGCACTACGCAGAAAGGAATTATCCAAATTGCGACAGATGATGACATAGCTGCTGGAACAAACGAAACAAAGGCCGTTACACCTAAGCAATTAAAAAATGCATCTTCTGGCGGAATTGATTTAGAAAATTCAAGTTTTACATCGCCAACAGAAGGTTTTGATATATGGTCGCCAAATAACGATTCTTCAATGGTGGGATTAGGAAGTTATGATGAAAATGCGGGCAAAATGGAGTTTATTTATGTTGGTGGAGGAATGTTTACTGCTCAGTTTTTGGATATGACAACTGGTTCTGGTGCCACATTAGACATTTCAAAAGGCGGACAAATTAATATAATGGCGTCTAATGGAACTGACACAGAAGCGGGCTTTTCAATTGAGGCTGATGGGAGAACCAAAAGAATGCAGATGTATTTTGGTGACCATAGTATTGAAATAAATCCAAATGGCGTTGAAATCGATGGTAGCGCTCCATTAACAGAAGACGCCCTTGCCAATCTTGGAACTGTAAAATCTGTTAACAACAAAACTCCAGACCCAACAAGCGGCGATGTTGAGTTAACATCAACTGATTTAGGACTGGGGGCAGATTTATTAAACTGGAGAGGCGATTTTAGCAATATGCTAGAATATAAAAAAAATGATGTTGTTTTAAGCAATCAACTTTTATATGTATGCAAAGAAGGATATATGGGTTTTGCATCACCAGAGCCAGCAAATGATACTACTCATTGGAAGCCACTTACTTTTGTTAAGCAAAGCGATATTGCCGATATAGAAAACCAAATCGGCGACATTTCAACAATTTTAAGCTCTGTTGTAACAGTGTCGGAGGTGTAACATGGCGACAATAGCACAACAACTAACAGAGTTGGTCAATCAAAAAAACGCTCTTGCTGCGAACCTTACAACTAAGGGCGTTACAGCTAGTTCAAGCGAAACCTTGAACACACTTGTTCCAAAGGTTCTTGATATTCAAACTGGCGGAACAAGCAAGCTTCCGCAAGTTGTTGATAAAAGCGTTACAACGATTACGGCAGATGATTTGGCTGGAGTAACTGAAATTGGCGATTATGCTTTCTATGGTTGCAGCGGTTTAACCTCAATAACCCTACCAAGCAAATTGACCTCAATTGGCGAGAGGGCTTTCTGGTATTGCATCAGCTTAACCTCAATAATAATCCCAGCAGGAGTGACCTCAATTGGCGATTATGCTTTCTATAATTGCAGTGGTTTAACCTCAATAAGCCTTCCAAGCACATTGACCTCAATTGGCGATTATGCTTTCTCTGATTGCAGCAACTTAACTTCAATCACAATTCCAGAAGGAGTGACAGAAATTGGCAATGGGGCTTTCGCTGGTTGCCGCAGTTTAACCTCAATAACAATCCCAGCAGGAGTGACCTCAATTGGAATTTATACTTTCAATGGTTGCGGCAGTTTAACCGAAATAACAATACCAGAAGGAGTGACCTCAATTGGTTATGGTGCTTTCCTAAGTTGCAGCAGTTTAACTACAATGCGAGTTGAAGCAACAACACCGCCAACATTATCTAATACCGCCTCAATTTCAACTGCGACAACGCAAATTCAAGTTCCAATGGCAAGCGTTGAGGCTTATAAAACAGCAACGAACTGGTCGAATTTTGCGGACATAATTGTAGGATATTAGGAGGAAACAACATGATTAAACAAGAAACAATATTAGTCAACGGAAGAGAGCTTGTTAAAACTTATAGCGATAGCGGAAAATATATTGTTCAAAATGAAACAGGCATTGAATATGTCGAAGCAGTTGATATTCCGAATAAATATACCTATATTGAAAGCGAAGAAGATATTTTTAGAAGAAAACATTAAAAATTAATTGATTTTTTTATAAAAATAGCATATAATAATATAGGGAGTGCATAATGGAAGAAAAAGCATTTAATGATATAGAAAGCGAACTTTCAAAACTTGAAACACAAGGTGAAATAATGAAAGGCGAAGAGCCACCTAAACAATCTTTGCCTGTTACTCAAGGCGGACAAGTTGATAATGAAACCGTATCTAATTTTAAAAACCAAACCCTAATGCAAATTCAACAAGATTTCGCACAAGGGAAAGTTGACGCCGATGAAGGAATTAAACAAGTAGTAAATGTTTTAACTATTGTTGAAGCGACCGCTGACGAAAAGTTGCGAAAGTCTTTACAAAAAGACGCCTCTAAGTCAATGAAGTCTTATATGAAAGGGATTACATACAAAGACGAAGAGAAAAAGCTTGACCATAGGCAAAAACGCAACGAGGCATTTTACAAGGCTTTTCGACCGATACTTGAGTTTGACCTTTCACATTTAATTGGGAAGAAAAGAAAAAGAATTGTTGAACGCGACCCACAAACACGAAAGAAAACAGTTAGATATGAAGATTTGCCAGAAGAGCCAAAGAAAACTTATGCTGACCGTTCATATGGACTTGTTCTTATGATGACCATGATTGCGCTTTTTATAATTCCATACTGTATTGCCAATGTCGTTCTCGCTCTTGGAAGGCTTGTAAATGCAATGTTTGAATGTTTTAATCAATTTGGACGGACTGCTTTTTGGTTTTGCACATCAATAGCAGGAATGGCAATAATTGGGCTGGTAATTTATGTTTTACTTTTAATTATAGAACTTGCTTTTGGAGTTAAGATTTTTGCATAAAATTTTCTTAAATGCCCGCCCAGCATTTGTGCAAATGGTTGAAGAGAGCCAACCGCTTTTTGAAGGTTATACCTTGCAAATGGATTTTGAAACAGGGTTTGCAAGTATAATAAATTTAAAAAAGGAGGGAAATGCAATGAACGAGAAAGAAATCAAATACACTATTCTTGCAGACGATGGGGAAAACATTGAGTTCGAGAAAGCAATTGTTGAACATAAAAATTCTTCAAGAAGTCAAGTTTCTGCATATCGCGAAAGAATAGAGGCAATCAAGGCGCATATTGTTGAAGAGAACGAAGAAATTGCAAGACTTGAGGCTGAGATTGCGGAACTTGAAAAGGTTGTTGCTATTGCTGACGAAAAGAAAGCACAAGAAATTCAAGGTTCAGCAGAAGAAATTGTGGCAGAAAACATTGATAGTGTTGATTATCAAGGTTAATAGGAGAGAGAAATGAAGGAAGCAATTATGTGTGCAAGTATTATGGCTGCCATTATTCTTTGCTTTGTTGGAATTGTAAAACTGCCCTTCAAAACCTTTAAAGAAAAATATCCAAAATGGTATAAGGCGGTTTTTTGCGTTGCAAGTTTGTTACTTGCGATTGGTTTGCCATTTATTGCAGAAGTTTATATTTTGAATGGCAGCATACAATCAGCAGAGTTTCTTGTTTTGATTTTTACAACTATTGCGGGAGTTTTTGGTCTTTATACTTCTTATGAGGGGCTTGGACTTAAACAACTTGTTAAAATTATAATTGAGAAAATAACACAGTTGTTCAATAATTATAATGATAGCAAATTGGCTAAAATTGTTGGAAATGTCGGAATTGAAAAATTAAACGAAATTAACGAGAAGCTTCAAGCAAAAAAAAATAACACAGAGCAAAAAATTGAAATAGAGATAGATGAAACGCAGCAATAAAGTAAATGCCACAAAAGATAAAATTGCTTTTGTGGTATTTTAATTTTAAGGCGAGTTTATGAACAAAAAAGTTTTAAAAACGATGATTGCTTTGGTAGTTATATTTTTAATTGCTTGTTATGTATTAAAAATATTCTTCCCAGAGCAATTCGTATTATCAGTCGAAAATGAAACGATAATAGCAATTGGAAATTATATTGATAGCAATGAATGGGCATACTATTTATTTGGTATATTTACATCATTTTTAACATATTGGTTATATTTGTGTGCAGTATGCCGAAAATGGTATTTGAATTGGTGGCAATGCTTAATTGTTTTGGCGACAATAGGAGCAAGCATTGGATTAAATTTTGTTGATGTGAACATATGCTCGGCTTTAAATTATGCTTCTTTTGTGTTCTTACCACTTATTTTTGGTTCTAATTTAAAAACAGTGGCAATTGTTTACACAGTTCACATGGTTTCTCAAGCATTGACATTAACTATTCGAAATTTGCCAATATACATGGTTAATATAAATTCTTTAAGTTTCACTTTAATAACTTTTGAAATGTATTTTTGGTTGTTATTGTTTTATTTTTATTATAATTATAAAAAGGAGTAAAATTATGGGTTGGAAAGCACCACCACTTTACGGAAAACATTTGAACTATTATCAAAAGAAAATTGAAAAAATTGATAAAAAAATAAAATCTTTGGAGGACGACAAAAAAGTTTATGAGGAAATCATCGCTAAACAAACAGGTGATACTCCTTTGGTTGAGAAAGACAAAACTAAAGATTAAAGACTTTTTAATTGATAGTTTATGGGAATACTTAATAATCTTTGCAAGCATAGCCTTATGTGCGTGGATATTTGATAAATGGATAGAAGCAATTATGTTTTGTATTGCCCATACTTGTATAAGAAACACATTTGATAAGCAATTCCATTTTAATAGCACTGCTTGCTGTTTGTCATTAACACTTGCGATAATATGGTTTGCAATACCGATAACAACATCATTGACAACAAGTCTATTAGGTAGTATTCCAATAGCATTTTTAATTTGTTTCTTTGGATTTATTGCACAAGATAGAGTTGACTTGCTTATAGAAGTAAAGAGACTTGATAATTATGCAAATGAATTGGTTTCAAAACTTAACCACAAAGACATTTATGCAATGGATGAAGATGAACTTTATGAGCATTGTAGAAATTGTGGATTAAGCGAAGAAGATTGTAAAATTGCATATTTTATAGTTATAGAAAGACTTAAGGGCAAAGAACTCTATGCGGCAATAAATTATAGCGAAAGACACGCTAAAAGAAAAAGAAAGAAAATTCTTGATACAATTAAATAGCGATATGGCACTTTTATGGCACTAATTTTTATACATTAGTGCCTTTTTTTGAATATAATAAAGGCGAGAGAGCAAAGGAATATCATTTGCAATGCTCTCTCATTTTATTTTTGTAAATTTTATTCCTTTGCCTCTCACAACACTTTTGTGGGAGGTTTTTGTATGATTTTAAAAGACAAAGAAGTAATTAATTTGCTTAAAAGCATTGAGCGAAAATTAGACATTGTGATTGCCTTGAAAAAAACAGACAAAATTAGGCAGGCAATCAAAAATAAAAACATAGGAGGCAAAGAAAATGTATAATCCTTATCAACCTTATAACTATGGAGGAACTTATATTCCAAACTATAATTTTCAAAATCCATATCAACAATTTAATCCTAATTTAACACAACAACAAAGTCAGTCACAGAACCAACAATCTTCTGCAACAAATACGAATAAGATTTTTGTTTCAGGTATTGATGATGTTAAGAGCAAACCATTATCAGCAAATAGCGATTTTATATTTTTAGACAATGATAAACCTATACTTTATCAAAAGACTGTTGATAGTAAAGGGCAATTCGAAGTAAAAGCCTTTGAAATACACGAAATTAAGCCACAAGAAAGGCAAAAGGAAGATAACTCGATAAATCTATCGGACTATGTAACATTGACCGAATTTGAGGCTTTAAAAGGGCAAATAGATGAACTTAAAAATAAGATTACAAAACTATCTGTGCAAAATGAATTAAATTCTCTTAGTTCAGAATTAAAACATGTGGAGGGCAATAATGAGTAATCCATTAAACAACCAAAATTTGACACCACAAAATAATCCTATAAATGAAATGCTTAACTTTTTAAACAATGGTGGGAATAGTCAGCAAATATTTAACCAAATGCTTTCAAATAATCCCCAATTAAAGATGTTACAAACAATACAAAATCCACGAGAAATGGTTATGCAAATAGCAAAACAAAGAGGCATAGACATGAAACAAGTGGAAGAATTGGCACATAAACTGGGTGCAAAATAATGGTGGTATCTCCAACAAAATTTTGATGTCGACTAAAAATTATGTTGTGGATATAAATACATTTTAAAAAGGAGGAGACAAAAAATGTATCAAGACGATAACAGCTTTGCAACAGGCTATGCAGTTGGAAGGGACTCCACCAATAATGGTTACGGCAATGGTTTCTTCGGCGGAGATTGGGCTTGGATAATCATCTTACTGCTTCTTGGCGGTTGGGGTGGTAGAGGCTTTGGCTTTGGCGGTGGCTTTGGTGG
>CALUUL010000010.1 GCA_944323945.1 Candidatus Gastranaerophilales bacterium | reverse complement strand
ATTTAGCATAATTTCCTAAACTATTTTCATCTTTTGCAAGGTTTAATGCAGAACCAGGTCCAACTACTGCTGATTTAGCATAATTTCCTAAACTATTTTCATCTTTTGCAAGGTTTAATGCAGAACCAGGTCCAACTACTGCTGATTTAACAAAACCTAAAGGATAATTTAAACCTAAAGAATTATTCATTTAAAAACCTCCTATCAATATTTATATAAAAAATTTTTATTTATATTTATTGATATAAGTTTTTATTATATTAACAAATATTAATAATTAAGAATTACACCTTGAACTTCTTTTTCTAAGTTTAAAGAGTCTTGTAAACTATTTTTTAATTCTGCAGCAGTATTTGCATTATAAAATTTACCAGAAGTAACTAGTGCAACACATTTTAATTGGTTATTAGCATCTTTATCTCCGATAGCTAATGCTATAACATCAATTCTTATATCATCTCTATGTTTCATTAATTCAATAATAAAATCACAAGGACTTTCATCGCAGTTTTCACCACCATCACTTATTAATATAATTCTTTTTTTTGATGTTGTATCTGTAAAATCAGAAAAAGCTGCTTGTTTTAATGAATATGTAATAGGTGTCCATCCAACAGCATTTAATGAACTTAATCTTGAATATATATTCATTGCATTGTTTGTTTGGATTGGGGAAATGAGCTGAGAAGCAGTACAGCTTTGTCTTGGTGTAAATCCGTTTCTATGTCCATATACTCTTAAACCAACTTCAATATTTTGCGGAATTTGTTGTAATATTTCCTTCATAGTAGAAAGTGCTATATCTAACTTTTTTTGATGTCCTATTCGTTCGTTCATACTATTAGAAAAATCAACAATAAATAGTATTTTCTCCTTTATTTTTGAATTATTTTGATTTGTAAATTCGTAATTTTGTGGTGTCGAATAAGTAAAATTAGGATCAGCCTTAACAACATTGCCTAATATTAAAAACAAAAATATTATAATAATAAACTTTTTCATATTTCACTCGTATTTTATAGAATAATAATAGCAAATACTAAATTATATGTCATTATACAATTGTATATATAATTTTAATCATTAAATTCTAATACAAAACTTTTATATCTTATTCCACTGCTACTCGGAAAAGTTTTTGTATTATTAATTTGAGGAACTTGATATGGAATATTTTTTTCAGAGTAAAATGCTTCTTGAAATTTAACTTTAAAATCTTCTTGCTTGTTAATTTTATAATATTTTCCTTTTGCCACATTTGCGATACAACTTAATTGTGAAAATGCATTTTCATTAACAGAAATTCCAATTACATCAATTTTAATATCATTTCTTAATGACATTATTTTTTTTATATAATGACAAGGATCTTCATTACAATTTTCTCCGCCATCAGTGACTAATATAATGTGTTTTAAAGAGGCAGATGGAGTAAAATCATTTTGTAAGGCTTGTTTTAACGAATATCCAATAGGTGAAACCCCCATAGGTTTATATTGACTTAATTTCGAAGAAATATTGTCATTATTGTATCTTGAAATTGGCATGACAAGAGTCGATGCTGTACATAAATTTTCCTTTCTCCAATAATAACCATCTCTATCTATACCAATAATAGGTTTATCAGTAACTCCAAAAATTCTAAGTCCAATTTTTATTCTATTTCCTGATTCATTTAAAATTGATTTTATTGCTTCAATTGCATGATATACCTTGGGTTGAAAGCCTATTTTTTCATTCATACTGTTTGAGAAGTCAACTATAAATAAGATTTCCTCATTTTCATCTGAACTTTTAAAACCAATATTATTTTCTTTGAGGGGTACATATTCATATCTGTCATTAAAATTACTATATGCATTTACAGATAGAGGCAATATACATAATATAAATAAGAATAAATATATGAATTTTGAAAATTTTTTCACTTCTTTTATTGTCATTTTAAAATTAGGTAAAAAAACACTATTTATATGTTTCAATAAGGTAATTTTTGTATAAAATTTCATCTTTTTTCTCAATTTGATTAAAAGTAGTATTTAATTGTCTTGTGGATATATCTGGTGAAAAGAAAAGATTGAAAGCTTCAGTAAATTCTGTTGGCTTTCCTATATTTTTTATAGAGCCAAAAGTTGAATCAGAAAGACATTTTAGTTGATTATAATCTTCTGGAGTAACATTTATAGCTAAAATATCAATTTTTATATCATTGCGATTTTTTACAACTTCTTTTATATATGCACAAGGGTCACCATTACAACTTTCTGCACCATCTGTTATTAATATAATATGTTTTTGTTTAGCAGATCTACTAAAGTCATAATTAATTGCAGTATCTAAAGTATAAGTTAATGGTGTTGTTCCGAGAGGGAAAATTGTATCCATGCTATTCTTTACATATTTAATATTGTCTACACCTATTGGTACAACTAATTTTGTTGATTCACATAATTTTGCCGGATTTTTTATTATTGAAAGAAAAGAATTATCAATTGTTAATCCTATAATTCTGAGACCAATTAAACTAGATGCGGGAAGTTTATCCAAAACATTTTTAGCTTCACTAACAGCCGTTACATATTTGGGTGAACCATAAAATTTTTCTCCCATGCTAATAGATGCATCAAAAATTATCAAAGTCTCTTTTTCTGACGCCATTCCAGATAATTGTAATGATAAAAAGGTAAATATACAAAATATAGAATATAATATTTTCTTCATACTAACTATTTTATCAAAAAATTTGATTTAAAACAAAAAGAATCAGATAAATCTGACTCTTTTTAACTATAAATTTTATATACTTAACAACCTATGCCTAACATCTTCTTATACCAACTAAATGTTTCAATATCGCAACCATTAAATGTTGCTTTTAATGATTGCATTTTTAGGTACTTTTCAAATTCTTCAGTAAATTTTGATGTAATACTATTTTTACAGGTAGAAGTTTGTGTTGCAGTAGTTGACATAGGCGCCTCCTTTAAATCTAGTTTTGATATTTATATATACAATATTTTCAACAAATTATAACTTAATTGTATCATTTTTTTTTTAAAATTTCACGCTATCCTACTCACTAATTTTTAAAAGTCAATATGCTAGCGACTTTGGACTGTAAAAAATAATTAAATAAATTGTTTTTATAATAATAAAAATTAAATATAATTTGGATTAATTGCCAGCCATTGGTAAGACTCCTTTTCAGAAGATTCGGGCTTCTCTATAACGAAGGTTCCACCAAATCGACCACGACCAAATGTAACATATCCTTCTTGCTCCAATGTTAATAATGCTTTTCTAATAGTATTTGTACTTACATCATATTTCTTAGCTAAATCTAGCATTGACGGAAGCTTATCACCTGCTTTGTAACATTGATTTATTAATTCGACAATTTGATTCTCAATTTTTTGATAACTATAAAAAGCTGCATCTTCAGCTTTAGCAAATATTGAACTCTCTTTTAATGGTGCAAATACTGGAGAATGTGGATTCTGCGCTAAAATACTTCCATATCTTCCTCGTCTTGATATAATAATACCATCTCTATTTAATTTTTTTATACAATCATGTATTGTTTTTATACTAACATTAAATTCTTTTGCAAGTTCTTCTTGAGATGGAATCTTGTCACCTATATCAAAATATTCAGAAAAATAATTTTTTAATTCACTCGTTAATTTAAATACAAGTGTATCTGTATCCATATTTTCAATTTGTTTGACTTCTTTTGACGATATATTCGGGATTTTTTTCAGATACCAATTTGCGTCATTACCACGCATTTGCATAGATTCCAAAATACCTATTGAACATAAATGCTCATATGCTAATCTAGTTGTATTTTGTGAAATGCCAAGAAACTCTGACATTTTTCTAGTTGATGGTATTGGTTTCCCTACTTTATATTCTTTTTGAATTATGGCCTTTTTTATTGCTAAAATTGCTTTTTCTCTTTTTGATGTTAATTTGGGATTATTTTTTATGGGATTAGAAAAATTTGAAATCATAGTTCCAAGTCTTTGTTTGGACTTTAAATATCCTTCATCTTCTATATATCTAATAGCATTTTGAACAGTGCCAACACTAACTCCTAAATATTTTGAAATGATTGCTTTACTGGGCAATATATCATTTTCTTTTATTGTTTTTTTAGATATAGATGATAAAATCCAATTTATAATCCATTTTTTTATAATTGAGTCTTTTGGCTCATATGTAGATGTAAAATCAGGAATTTCCGCTGGAAATTCATTTATGTTAATTCTTCTTTGTTCTGAAATATTACTCATAGTGACTCCGTTTTTTACTAATTATAAGTCACTTTGCTGTTTTTTTTGCTAATTTTGATAATTAATTTAATAATTCGTAACTTTAAATAAATAATCAATTAAACAAGGCCTTCTTTTAAAGCTTTAACAGCTGCTTGTGTTCTATCATCAACAACAAGTTTTTGAATAATATTACAAACATGTGCTTTTGCAGTATGCTCACTAATACAAAGTTCTTGTGCAATTTCATTGTTCGATTTACCATCTACAACTAACTTTAAAACTTCATATTCTCTTTGAGTTAAATTTGCGTGAGAACTTTTAAACATCGCTCTATTTGTTTGTTTTGCAGGTATAATACTTTCATTTTTACTTCTGAGTATTGGGACTATCTTGGGATCTAGCCACATTGCACCTTCGTGTACACTTTTTACAATATGTAATAATGTTTCTGTATTTATATCTTTTACTACATAGGCATAAGCACCTATTGTTAAACAACTCATTATTTCATTTTCATCAACATGTGAAGATAAGACAATTACTTTTGAATTTATCTCTTTTTCTTGTAGATTTTTTAGTACTTTAATTCCTGATATATCTGGAAGCCCTAAATCAAGTAGTATTACGTCAGGCTGTAGCTTGTAAGCCTTTTCTATGGCTTCTTTACCTGATTCAGCCTCTGTTATTACAGTATAACCAATTGCTTCCTCAAAAAGCGTTCTAATTCCTACTCTTATTAATTTGTGATCTTCTACTAACATTATTTTTATATTTTCTGCTTTCATTTTTGCCTCCTTAAACATATTATTTGTTTAACTAATTTTCTTTATCCCTCATGTGAATTTTATTTAGATATTTTTTTTTAAGTAAAAAAAATATTAATGTTTTAGTTTAAAAAAATAATTCATATAAAATATCGAAGAGATATGTAACGATAAAATATATTGTATTTTGATTAGATATATGTCGATAACATGTGTTCAAAATTTAAAATTGTAATACAATAAAAATATGGATATGTTAAAAAATGTAGAATTCAGATTTACAGATGATAATTCAGTAGGTTTATATAGCAAAAATGCAAATGATATCTTTCATTCCAAAACAGGTGCATTAAAAGAAGCATATGAAAAGTTCTATTTACCATCTTTACATCTCCTAAAAGATTTCAATCAAGAAATAAATTTACTTGATATATGTTATGGAGTTGGTTACAATACTAAAACTTTTTTGCATTATACAAAAGGTTTTTCAGTTCATATAGATGCATTAGAATATGACAAAGAATATGTATTACTTTCTCCATTAATTAAAGATAATATAGATAATAATTTACTTAAACTAAAAATTATTCTTCAAATATTAAAAAAGACTGAAGATATTTTAGAATACAAAAGCCTAATATATTATTTGGAAAATTCTAAATATATTCAATTTTTTTCTCCTCATATTATAGATTTAATAAAAAAGATTATAAATACTCCATATAAAAATATAGATTCATTGGATATAAGCAAGTTTTTACATAATATATATTCATCTTATGACATGTTTCGATATACATATAATTGTTGCATGCATTTTTTATTTATTTAATACATATCTTTTATATTTTGTCAATTATTATTTTTAATAATAATAATAATAATGTTATATTTTGTAATATTTGTATAATTTGTATCTTTCTTGTTTCTTTCATTATTATTTTAATAATTATCAATGTGCTTTCTATTTCTAACATTTTCATTTTTATCCTTTCAATTTATTTTTTTAAAGTGCTTTAAAAGTGTTCAGTTTTGTTTTTGTCATCTTGTTACAAAACTTAATACTTTTAAAGTGCAATACACCTACGCTTAATTTTCCTTGTATATATAAGCGTAGGTGACACCTTTAAAAGTCTCTGCACTTATTATATAGTCCTGCTCTTATTCTTATTTTTTCTTCTTTTATTTTTTGTTGTTTTATCATATCAATATTAGAAAACTTATTAATGTTATCCATAAGATTTGATTCATATTGTAGGTAGATTTTTTCATATTTATTATTTTTTTCCTCCTTTAGATTTTTTAAATAGCTTTGTGGTATTTTGTATTTTTTTCCATCTGTGTCTTGTATATAACCTTTAATTATTTGTTCGGGGTTTCTTCTTATCCATTTTGTTGAAATTTTACTTCTGTTTGAAAAACTCATTATACTTTTGTATTTTTTGTTTAGTTCATTATTTTTAAATTTTTTTAAAGTATATTGACATATATAAATAGTATTATTTGGATTAAGGTCTTGAACAGTACAACGACCACAAGCCCATAATTCCGCCAATGTCTTAGAAAAGTATTGCGTTTTTCCTGATTTTGATTTTTGTATTTCTTGTCTATCTTCATCGAAATTTATCCCATAAATTATAGCGTGGTGATGTGGTCTGTGTGTTTTTTCTCCATATTCTCCTATATGGAAAAATGTTATTGGAATATCTTTGAACTTTTTTCTTAATCTTTTTATGAACTTTTTGAAATATTCTTTTGAGTATTCAATATTATATACAAAACTTGCGTTTGCTCCATATTTACTTGCCTTTGAATTTCTATCTAATAATATTTTATTGTCGAAAGTTAATGTTATAAAACATGCTTTTTTGTGATATTTTGCTTCATTAATTAATTTTATCGCCCATTGTTGAGCCTTTTCTCTTTTGCATGTATCACATTTTCCACATTTTACTGTAACTTCTTCTTTATTTACTATTATTTTTAATGGATTTGTACACATAGTTTTAAAATAATTAGGACTTTTACCTAGTTACGTATATGGATTCCACATATTTTTATTAAGTTATTATTTCAAGTTTTATGTAAGTATTTGACCTTTTCTCATTTGTGTTGAGTTTATTCCTTCAATACTAATTGCTTTAGTTTTAAGTCCTTTTTTCCAGTTTCTTATATTTTTTTTCTTTGATAATTTCTTTGCCATTTTTTTACTCCTTATTTATTATATAAATGCGCTTATCTTTGGTACTGCGTGTGTTGGTATTGGCATTGAAGAAGCTCCATTGAAATTAATATCTACTATGAATTGTGGCGCTCTTATTGTTTTTTCTTCATCTTCCCAAACTACTGCAAGAGTTCTTTCGAGTATTTCTGCCGTTTTATCTTCCATGAAGTCGCTGTTATTTTCAGGTGCATTTTCAAACTTTTCTGCATAATGGTATATATCTAAAGGATATTGATACTCGCTGTTTAGTTCTCCTGCAATTTCATTTTTTTGATACCTAAAATGGTCATATCTTCCAATATATCCGTATATTTTAGTATTCAAGTTTTGATTATTTTCGTCTACTGCGTCATAATCTTCTACATATATTTCTTGTCTATATATTGGCTGGTCTGGTGCATTATTAAAGAATGGATTAAATATTTCGTATCCGTCTTTTTCTGTCCAATGTCTGTCTAGTCCTTGTTGGTATTGTGGTTGTGCTTTTATAACCATGTATCCTATTAAGTATCCAAATTCTTGGAATGAAGCATTTATTATTCTTCCGCCATCTCCAAAAGTTCCATAACCAGCAATATTACCTTGAGGTGTCATTGTTCCATTAATGTCACTAGCTGAAGTTTGCACAACTGGGTTAGTAAAGAATGGTTTTGAAGTACCTCCTAAATACATTGGTCTCTGAATTGTTAAGTCGGGGATTGTTACATCATAAATATTTTTCATAATATCAATATATTTGTTACCGCCTCTGTTTAATGCTTGCAAATATTCTTCTGTCATTATTGCTTGTGCAAGTGCATTTATTGTTGTTGCTGTTGCTTGGTCTAATCTTGCAATTAGTCCGCTCTTTGTTATGTCTGTTGTTACTCCAATTGATTTATCGTTTGTCAATGCAAAACTTCCGCTTTTATTTGTTCCTGCAGGTTTTCCATATGTATCTTTAAATTCACTTAATACTGCTTGTGTTGTTGATACTGAACTTCTTGTTAGTCCGCTAAAGTTTGTACCGTCTGTAATTCCTAATGTCATTCCGTTACCTACTACTGGTGCCGTTGTTCCTAATGGCAATGATACTGGGTCGCCTTGTTGTATGTCTCTTGTTGCATTTGTAAAATAATCTCTTGATTTATGTATTCTATATAAGTTATAATCTGTTATAACTCCGTTTGCGTCTGTAATATCTACTTTTTTTGGACTTTGGCAATCAGGGTCTCTAAAATATTCGTTATAAATTAGATTGTGCATAACAAATGGTAATTTAGAAACTTTTACTTTTTTATTTAGTCTTGAAGCTGATAATAAGTTAAATAAACTTCCTGCTGTATTTTTTTCAGCTGGTATTTCTATTTGTGGGATTAAATAATCTGTTTGTGGTTTATTTGGGTCTTTTACTTCTCCAATAAAGTACTTGTGATTTTCCCAAAGTATTCTATCAGGTGCATAAAAGAAAAAGGTTTCTACTTGTAGATTATCTATTGGGCAAGTTAATTGAGTTGTCATTCTCATAAATATATCTGTGTTTAGATATACTGATTGTCCAGGGATTATTCTTTTGCACGTTATTGGTGTAATATAAGAAGCATTCATTGTTTGTTTTCTATTCCAATTATAATCAAAAATACTTCTTCTGTTTGGTGCTTTTGGGATTTTTGATTGTGAAGCGTTTCTATTTCTTAATATTGTTGTTGACATTTTCTTTTTACTCCTTATTAGCTTTTTCTTTTATTGTTTCTAGTTCTTGTATAGTTTCTTTATTGTAGATTTCTTTTAACATTTCCCATGTATCTATTAATGCATTTACTACTTGCGGTGCATATTTTAAAAATGCTGCGATTCTTTTAATTATTAATTTAATTTCCATTTTGTACATCTCCTACATTTTCATATTTTGTTTTTAAAGTGTTTATTTCATTTTGTAATTTGTTAATTGTTTCTTTATCTTTATTTATAATTGTTGAATAATTGTTTGCTTGTTCTTGTGTCAATACATTATCTTCTATTAATTGTGTATAATCTCCGCTCATTAGTTGTTCATAGAATAATTGTTTATTATCTTTGTAATTTTTTCTTACTTTTGCTGGTAATGTTTCAAAGTATTCATCAATTTGTTGTTTTTGTTTTAATCTTTCATTTAATGATAAATTTTCTCCCCTCATATCTAAGTATATATTTTCTTGTGCTTTGTCTAACATTGCATAAGTCATAATTCCGTATTTTTCAAACATTAGTTTGATGTCTGTCTCTTCTGCTCTTGATTGATTTGCTTTGTCTTCTTCGTCAATCATTTTGTTTGTTGTTCCTTCTGTTTCTTTGAAACATTCGAATTTTCTTTTTAGTTTTACTTGCATTTTTTCTCCTTTCGTTTATTATATTTATGTGAGGTTTATTATGTCTGAAAAAGATAAGTTATTTAGAGTTATTAAATATTTATTAATATTTTGGTTTTTTATTATTCCTGTTTTGTTTTTTATACTTTTTATTATTTCTTCTACTTAGATAATTTTCTCCTAAATGGATTTATTGACCATCTTCCAAACCTTTCGTTTACTGAATTGTGTAATTGTGCCCATGTGTCTGCGTCGTATATGTTGTAACCTCTGCTTCTTTCTTCTGTATATTTTGATTCCGCCCAGTTTTTTGCTCTTGCTGATGGCATAAGTGCATAATTAATATTTGCATTTTTTTGTGCTGCTTTAGATTGTCCTAGTGCAGCAATTGCATTCATTGAATTTGTTTCTATTTGATTTGCCATTTTTTTATCGTACCAACTACTTTCTTTATCATTTAATATTTTTTGTGCGAACTGGTTTGAAGCTTGTGCTAAGTTTAATTGCCTTACTGTTTCTTGGGTTTCTGTTTGTGCGTTTAAGTAATCTACATTTGCTTGTGTTAATTTATTATCATTCTTTTGTTGTCTTGCTTGTAATGCTGTTCCGATTCCTTTAGATATTCCGTTTCCTAGTCCTGCAATTGCATTTAGTCCGCTAGTATCAGGTGTTATATTTGTCATTTGACTTGCTCCGTTACTCATTGCTAACATTGGATTAAGTCCAGCTTCTCTCATTGAGTTCATTGTATCTTGATATGCTGTTTGTCTGCCTTTTCTGTTTATTTCTAATTGTTTTTCTAGAAGTGGTTCTGTGAAATGTGAAGCTAAACTTCCTATGTCATTGAATAAACCACCAAATATTCCACTTAAAAATCCCATTTTTTTACTCCTCCATTAATTCATATATTTTCATTTTTTCTATTTGTTTTTTATTCATAATTTCAAAAATTTTGTTTTTTTGTCTCGCATATGTCCCTATTTTTCCCGCAAAAAATCTGAATAAATCTTCTGGAAAATCTGACATATATTTCTGTTCAAATAATTCTGTATGATTGTATAAATATTTAATTATTGCTTCGCATTTTTCTAAATTTTTAAAATATTTTATTATTAGTTTTATCAATATTTCTTCATTAGTTAACATTTTATTTCTTTTCCATTAAATAATTTTTCAATTAATTCTTTTGTTGTTTCTTTTCCGTTTGGTATATTTTCATATTCAATTTTTATTTGATTTGCTAATTTTTTTCTTTTGTTTAAGTTTGATATTTCATACCCACCGCATATAAAAATTTTGCATTCATTTTCTATTTTTAAATTTTTGTTTATTTCGCCAATTTTGTATAAAATATAATCTTGTGGTTCTTTTTCGTCTATCAGGTATCCTTGAAAGTATAATTTTGCATTTTCATAATTATTTGAAATAAAGGTTTGATATGGAACTCGTAGTAATGGATTTTTGCCTTTTGAAATTAAAAATATTTTATAATTCTTATTCATCTTGAAAAACTCCTGTTCTTACATAATATATATTATAATTATATATCGTATAAAAATATCAGCGGTTCTAATATCAATAATGACAATAATTTTATAATTAACTACTATTATGGTGATGCAAGAAAAACTATTACTAATACAAATTATAAATATGATATCGTTTTTTTAGATGCATTTTCATCACAAAAAGATCCGACACTTTGGACAATAGACTTTTTATCTCTCATAAAAAACAAAATGAAAGACAATTCCATTTTAGTATCCTACTCAAAATCTACTCCATTTAGAAGTGCTTTGATTGAACTAGGTTTTTTTGTTGGTAAAACTTTTATTGATGAAGTTGATATGGGAACTATTGCTTCTTTTCGCAAAGAACTAATTGATTATCCTCTTACAGATTTTGATTTAAAATTAATTAGTACTCGCAGTGGCATTACATATAAGGATCCTTATTTATCTCTAACCCCAGAAGCTATTTTATCAAATAGAAAAAATGAATCTTTTTCTTCAAACAGAATCTCTCGTACACAATTTTTAAAATTTTATACTTCATAATAGCAAAATATTATCACTATATTTTCTTTCGATATATATTTTATTAATATGTCTCTCTTCGATATAATGCAATAAAGAATATTAAAAATTTTTTACTTTATAAAAAATATATTAAAATAGATTTAGAGGTAAATTTATGAAATATGATATCGTTATATTCGGCGGTGGTACATCTGGTATTTCTTGTGCATATATTGCAGCAAAAAAAGGATTAAAAACTCTTTTAGTTGAAAAATCTGATGTATTAGGTGGTGCTATTACTCAGGGCTTAGTTGTTCCTTGTATGAAGATTGACTCGTTAGATATTAATGTTGAATTCTTATCCGATTTAAAAGCCTATGCTAAGAGGTATAATGCAAGCTATACCTATATTGACGCCAATGATGCTTGGTTTAATCCAGAATTACTTAAAATCGTCTTTGACGATATGTTACATTCTGTAAATTGTTCTGTACTTTTTTCTACAATACCTCAATATATTAAAAGAGATTCCTGTTTTAGAATTGAGTTAAATCATAAAATGTTATCGTTATATATCGAGTCAGAATATATTGTTGATACAACTTCAAATGCTGAAATTTTTAAATTATTAAATTTTGATTTGCAAAAAGACACAGAAAAACAACAAGCAACAACATTAAGATTTATATTGTCAAATATAGATTTGAATTGTTTTTCTAAATGGATAACAAAACTTGATAGAAATAAGGACGTAACTACAGTTGACTATAGTAGTGAACAAATAAACTTATCGACAGCTTACACTTGGGATAAGTCTAAGAATTGGGCATTAGCGCCTATCTTTACAGAAGCAGTCAAAAATGGTGATCTTGAGTACGAAGATACAGCTTATTTTCAAGTGTTTTCAATTCATTCTATGCCTAACTCACTAGCTTTCAATTGTCCAAGAATAATACTTAATGAATACGAAAATATTTTAGACCCTTTTGTATATTCAAGAGCATTAAAACAAGGTAGGGAAAGAATTTTTAGACTTTATCATTTTTGTAAAAAATATTTGCCAGGTTTTGAAAATTGCTTTATATCTCATATTTCAGACATACTTGGTGTAAGAGAGTCTTACAGAATCAAAGGCAAATATACACTTACAAAAGAAGACATAATTAATAATAAAAAGTTCGAAAATGTTGCTTTTGCAAGTAATTATCCTATTGATATTCATTCTAATAATAAAGAAGATAAACTAGAGTTTACAAATCATACATATTTAGTTCCTATTGAAACTCTAATTTCAGAACAAGATGACAAAGTCTATGCTGCAGGCAGAATTATAAGTACAGATTTTGAAGCACAAGCTGCAGTCAGAACTCAAATTAACTGTTTTTCGATGGGTGAAGCTGTTGCAAAAGATATAAGTAGAAATATAACAAAAAAGAACTCAAATAAGAGCTCTTCTTTAATAAATTAATTTTTATTTATAATTATCTAGTCTAAATAGAATGAAGTTACAACTTTATGAGAGTCTTCAGCATGTTGTATTGCTTTATGTAATGTATTAGATGTATGAGACAAAAAGCAAATCAATTGCTGACATTCATCTATAATTTCTCGGTTACAAATTCTACTTGCATCAGCAAGAGTCATCATAGACCTATCCGGATGTTCAATAATATTGGGAACCCCAATTAATTGATCCTGAACATCTGAAGGTTGTTGACCAATAGTTTGAGGTAATATTACCCTCAATTTGTCAGGGTTTGCTTTCATAGCACCTCTTATAGCTGCAGCATTTGTACCACTTGAACCACCGCTAGTTATAACAGTATTGCCTTGTATAACTAATGCATATGATAAAATCTCAATAATTTGCTGATGTGTTATAGGAAGATTTCTACTTCCTATAATAGCAACCTTTTTTGCAGATTGTTGTATTGTTGCTAATTCCATTGCTAGTGCATCTAACGTGTGAGCATCACTTGCTTCCACCTTGTCTAAATCATCAAGCGGAACCATTATCTGCTGTTCATTCTTATTCTCTTCTGACATATATTTTCCTATTTGTCTATATAAATTTATATATTTGTATAAAAATATAATACCACATTTTTCAAAAAATAAAAGATATCTTTACAATATTACAGTTTTGAACTTTGAATAATATTAGAATTGCTTAATATAAATTTTTTATTTTATAATATACATTGGGTAGAGATTATAAAAAGATTATGACTAACTTATTAACGGGATTAAATAGAGAACAACAAGAAGCCGTTCTTCTAGATAAAGGAACTATTCTTGTTCTAGCAGGTGCTGGTTGTGGAAAAACAAAAGTATTGACTACAAGAATAGCAAATTTAGTTAATTCGGGGGTATCTCCATACGAAATTTTAGCTGTAACGTTCACTAACAAAGCTGCAAAAGAAATGGTTGAAAGACTTTCTAAAATGATTGGAGAAGAAAAAGCTAAAAAGATGTGGATTGGCACTTTTCACTCTATTTCAGGAAGAATTTTAAGGACGGATATTGCTGAATATAAAGATGAAAATGGTAAATCATATGATAATAAATTTGTTATTTATGATGATACTGATTCAAATTCTATTCTAAAAACAGCAATAAAAAATTGTAGTTTAGATGAGAAAATCTATCAGCCTAAATTATTAAAAACAATAATTTCTAACGCAAAAAATAAAATGTATGACGCATATACATATGCTACAAAAGCAAGAGATTACAGAACTGAAAAATATGCACAAATATTTATGGAATACCAAAAGCAACTTCAAGCTAATAATGCACTTGATTTTGATGACATGCTTGTTCTTGCTGTTAAGCTGCTCGAACAATCTCAAGTTGTAAGAGAAAAATATTTCAACAGGTTTAAACATATTTTAGTTGATGAGTTTCAAGATACAAACTTGTGTCAATATAAATTAATCAAATCTATTTATACAAATGACAAAGACGAAGATGATATTCCACAAGAAAAAAGTCTTTGTGTTGTAGGTGATGTTGACCAATCAATATATAGCTGGCGTGGGGCTGATTATAGAATAATTTTAAATCTACAATCAACTTTCAGAAAAACACATTTAATTAAATTAGAACAGAATTACCGATCAGCTGAAACAATTTTAGAAGCTGCTAATGCCGTGATTTGCAATAATAAACAACGTATTAGCAAAAATTTATATTCAAATTTAGGAAAAGGTCATAATTTAATCTTATACCAAGCAAATGACGAAGCAGATGAAGCACTCCATCTTGTCAGGGAAGTTAGAAGATTATCATTAACAGAATCACTTTCAGATATGGCTGTTTTATATAGAACAAACTCTCAATCAAGAGCTATAGAAGAAGCGTGTATGGCAAATAACATACCATATAAGGTTGTTGGAGGATTAAAATTCTATGATAGAAAAGAAATCAAAGATATAATCGCTTATTTAAAACTAATATATAATCCAAGTGACTCACAAAGTTTACGTAGAATAATAAATGTACCAAAACGCTCTATTGGTCCTGCTACAGTTGAAAAATTACTTGAAATTGCAGACAAATCCGGATTAAAATTTATGGAAGTACTTCAAGAACTTGAAGAATATGATGAATTTACATCTGCTGTTAAAACAAAATTAGCTTCATTCTATAATTTAATTATCGATTTCCAAAATCAATTTTCAAAAATGGATTTGCCGGCATTCATTGGCTATGTTCTTGAAAAATCCGGCTATATTCAGGAAATAAAAGAAACAGAAGATGAAACAACAGCTGAAGGAAGAATAGACAACTTACAAGAATTTTTAAGCGTTGCAAAAGAATTTGTGCCCCAAGACAATGATATTTTAGGTGAGTTCTTATCACAAGTTTCTCTTGTTAGTGATATTGATTCTTATGTTGATGATACAAAAGCACTAACACTTATGACTCTTCATAGTGCAAAAGGGCTTGAATTTGATACCGTATTTCTATCAGGTCTTGAAGAAGGGATTTTTCCACATAGTCGCTCTTTAGATGCACCTAATGAAATGGAAGAAGAAAGAAGACTTATGTATGTTGGTATTACAAGAGCAAAAAAGAACCTTTATTTAAGTTATGCAAAAAGACGTAAAATGTGGGGTGACTATAAATATTACAATCCAAGCAGGTTTTTGTCAGAAATTCCACAAAATTTAATTGATTATTCTGAATCTGAATATTTAAACTCTAACAATTCGTATAATCAAAATACAACATTCAAAAGAGCTGTAGATACAATTAAATCAAGACGTTTGGAAGAAAACTCTGATGGAAGTATTAAAGCAACAACTTCTTTTGGGAAAGGATTTATTGCCCCTCAAAAAAGAGTTCAACATAATACTAGTTTTGTTGTAAAAAGCAAAAATAATCAAATAAATGCTGAAGAAAGAAAAAAACAAGAAGAGGAAAAAATGAAAAATCTTCTTGAAAATAATCCAATAAAACGTCTTTTGCTTGAGAAGAAAAGAAAAGAGTCTGAACTAAATTCAACTTCTTCTGTTCCTGAAATACATGAAAATAATCAAACAGTTCAATCAAAAACAGAATTTTCCAATGGTGATAGAGTTTTTCATTCTAAATTTGGTGTTGGCAAAGTTATGGAAATTAAAGAAATTGGTTCTTCTTCTATGATTATTGTAGATTTTGGTAACCAAGGAACAAAAGCACTTGATGCAACATTTGCTCAACTTAAGAAGTTTTAAAACATATATTAAGTTTTATTACATTGCAAATAAAAAATATATACATTTTATGCACTTTTTAATCATCAACTGTTTTTATATAAATAGAGCACAGTTATTAAAGAGGTTATATATGGCAAGAGTTTTAATTTCAATGCCCGAGGAGTTTTTAAGCAAAATAGATGAAGTTGCTGAAGGGGAAAATCGTACAAGAAGTGAATTAATACGTGAAGCTTTAAGAACTTATATTCATAAACAAAGAGTTAAAGAAAATGCTATAGCAATGAGAAATGCAAGTATTTTGGAATCATTGCTTGACTAATACGACTACAGCTTTAGATTGGGAATGGGGAAAAAAGAAGCCTTTTATAAGGCTTCTTTTTATATTCTTTCAAACATTACAATTGTTTCTACATGATATGTATTAGGAAACATATCTACAGGTTGAATATAGATAGTTTTAAATCCGGTTTCATTAAGTATTTTCATATCTCTCGCTAAAGTTGAAACATTACAACTAACATAAATAATATATTTACTTGTAAGTTTTATCAAATTATTTATGGAATTTAAACTACATCCTTTTCTTGGTGGGTCTGTAACAGAAATATCAAATTTAATACTATTTTTTATAAGTTTATCAAATTCTACTTCCGCATCACCATTAATAATTTCAATATTTTTAATGTTATTTAATTTTACATTTTCTCTTGCATCTTCTGATGCTGATTCAACTTCTTCTATACAAACTACTTTAGAAGCAATTGATGACAACCATATACCAAAACTTGAAACACCTGAATATGCATCTAATATTCTCGGATTAGTAATTTTAGAAAGTATTAATTCTTTTACCTTATTAAATATAAGTTCAGCACATAATGGATTTACTTGAAAGAAACTGTTTGCACTGATTTTATAGTTTACTCCTGATAATTTTTCTATATAATAATCATTACCAATAATATTTTTTGTATTGTTGCTCATTATAACATTTGTTTTTTTATCATTTAAGTTTGCACATATACCACATACTATAGGAAACTTATCTATTATAGATTTTGACAATACTGTTAGTTGTTTATCAATAGTATTAGAATTTATAACAAATATTATTAGAATTTGTTTTAAATCAGATGAAATCCTATATACAATATGTCTTAAAAGTCCTTTATGAAATTTTTCAGAATAACCACTTATTGCTCTTTTTTGTGCTTCTATTTTTATATATTCATTTATTTCATTTATAATTTGAGGCTGCATAGGACAATATTTTATATTTATAAGTTCATGTGTGTTCTTTTTATAATATCCGCTTAAAATTCTACCTGATAACTTTGTTTGAGATATCGGTAATTGAATTTTACATCTATATTCTTTTATTTTGGGAGATGGTATTACCTTTTGAACTTGAACATTACTTCCTGCTATTTTCTTTAATGTTTCATCTACTATAATTCTCTTTTGATTTATTTGCTCATCATAAGATATATGCAACCAATCACAACTTCCACATATCTTATGAAAGGTGCACTCTGGCTTAACTCTATGTGCTGATGGTTCTATTATTTTAACAATTTCAGCTGTTAAAAAATTCTTATTTATATGTGTAATTTTGATTTGCAATTTATCTTTAGGACAACCACCCAATACAAAAACAGGAATATTGTTTATCCTTGCAAGTGCATAGCCTTGATTTAACATTTTCTCTATTTCAACAATATGTTCTTCACCAACAATCATATTTCCCTATAAACTCTTTCAATAACTTCTTGCCAATTATTAGACTCTTTTTGTCTGAAAATTTTTACATTATTATACCAAATCGTTCTTTCTTGATCATAAAACCATCGCCATTCTGCGGTTTTGGGTAAAAGCAAATATGTTTTCATCCCTAAAGCGCCTGCCAAATGTGCTACTGCAGAATCAATTGTTATAATTAAATCCATATTTTTTATTAATGCAGCCGTATCTGAAAAATCTTTAATATAAGCTTTCAAATTATAAACATTATCCATTTCCTCAATATCATTTTCTATTTGGAATGAATAAAAATTACTATTTTCTTTGTTTAAAAGTATTTCTATATATTTAAAATCTATTGATCTATTTTTAAATATTTTTTTATTTCCTTGCCAAAAAAGTCCAACCTTTTTTTTATCAGTTTGAAAACAATTAAGTTTACTATATTCTTTTACTTTATTAATATTTGCATTCAAATAAGCTTCTGTTGTTTTTATTTCAGAGAAATCTAAATTTAGAAGATATTGAAGATCCATAATAGAAACAACAATGTCATAATCTGTATATATTTCACCTTTCGAAATTACATTTATATCTGGATATGATTCTTTTATTAAAGTTATTAATTCTTTATCTGTCTGCAGAGTAAAACTTTTAACCATTTTTAAAATAGTTGGCAAAAATCTTAAATACATAATTGTATCACCATACCCACAATCAGAATATATTAACAGATTCTTAGAATTGATATCTAAACCTTTTGTCCACAATTTTTCTTTGAATACTTGAGAAAATTTACTATCTTTACTCCTTAATGTATATAATTTCATACCTTTTTCAAATTGTTTATCTGATAAATATAGCATTCCAAGTGTAATTTTACTCTGTATAGGTGAATCATCTTTTTTTATTATTTGTTCTAAAATTTTTTTTGATTCTGTTATATTACCGAGATACTTCAGTGCAACAGCTTTTCCATGCATATAATTTAAATTTTTATTATTTAATGATATAGCTTTATTATAATTTTCTAAAGCTTTATCATACTCGCATAAGTCCATATAATTTATGGCTAATTGGGAAAAAGCTTCAGAGGAATCTTCTTTTATGTCAATTAATTTATTTAAAATTTTAATACTTTCTAAATTTCTATATAAAATCCTATATGTCTGAGCTAGGCTCAATAATAAATTCTCATCATTTGGGTTTATTTCATAGGCTTTTTCTAAATAATAAAGCGACTTCTTATCATTTTTATTTTTGTGTAAAGAAGCAATATTTATATATGACTCTATATGTTTATCATTTAATTCTAGAGCTTTTATATATGCTGATTCTGCTTCATAATATTTTTCTTGTTTTGACAAAAGAACACCTAAATTATAAAAATAGATATATTTTTTATTATTCAATAATATTGCCCGTCTTAATGATTCAATTGATGAATTATAGTCTTTCTTTTCTTCATAATAACCTGACAACATTGCAAATAATTCATCATCATTATTTTTTATTTCAAGACATTTTTTTGCATATAAAATAGCTTCATCCGTCATCCTTTGCTCTTTATATGTCAATGATAAATTAAATAAGGCAGAATAATTATTTGGATTTAATTCAATAGCTTTTTTATAATTGGTGATAGTATTAGATAAGTCACCAATTTTTTTATATGCCAAAGCTAATGAATAATATATATCATCACTTTCACCATACAATAAAGCTTGATTATACATTTTAATAGCTTTTTGTGGTTCAGAATTATAGTAATATGCTTTTGCTAAATTTGAAGCTATATATGATGTTTTTTTTAAAATAAATGCTTTGGATAAAAAGTTAATTGCTTCATTTGTATTATTTTTTGTCAAATACAATAAGCCTATAAGATTTAAAATATTAACATCATCTGGATTAATTATTAATAATTCTTTATATAACTTTTCTGCTTCATCCAGCCTATTTTGTTGATGTAATTTATATGCTTTGTCAGATATTTGTTGATAGTTGAATTTCATTTTTTACTCTTTTTATGACTTCTTTCCAATCATTTGGTTTTTTCTGTTTAAATAATTTTACACTATCATACCATGGAGTTTTTTCTTCATCAGTAAACCATCTCCATTCAAAATCATATGGAAGAAGTAAATATGTTGAAATTCCCATTGCACCAGCTAAATGTGCTATGGATGAATCAATTGTAATTAATAAGTCAATGTTCTTTAGCAAAGCAGCGGTATCTGCATAATCTTTTATATGAGGGGCTAAATCAATTAAAGGCAATTCATTTTTTAACGCTTCAGATTCTGTATCTATTTTAGAAATTTGAAATGAATAAAGTTGTATTTCATTGATATTAAATAAAGGTATAAATTCAGATAACTTCATTGATCTATTTATCAATACTGTAGGGTTACCTTGCCAAAAAAGTCCAACTTTTTTTCTGTCTGTTTTTAATTCTCTCAGTTTGGCTTTTTCTCTAATTAATTTATTAGAAACTGTTAGATAACCACTTGAAAAAGGTATATTATATAAATCAGTATCGGAGAAACATAAAGATAACATTTCAGGCATAGCATAGTCATACATATCACTTTTTATATCTTCTCCTTTTATATATATTTCTATATCTGGGAAATTATATTTTACAATACGTTCAAGTGAATTAGGTATATATAATAATAGTTTAGAAGCTTTTGAATTAATAATTTTTAAATATCTTGCAAACATAATAAAATCACCTATTCCATGCATGCAATATATTAAAATTTTTTTATTGTTTATATTGTCAGTTAATTTTATATTTTTCTCTGAGAATGCGATAATTGCACTTCTATTATCAAGTTTCGATTTCTCACCAATATTAACAAAGGTTTCTGCATTTATTTCATACTGTTTATTTATCTTGAATTTATAAAAAAAGCTAATTGCTTTCTTTTTTCCATAATCATTTGGTCTAATATTTGTACACCATTTATAAAAACCATTTATTACTTTCTTTAAGTCCTTCAATTTAAGATGAATAAAGGTATATGTTTTAGAATCTTTGTTAATTATAGATAAAATATTATCAGCTAAATCTAAATTCCTATTTGAATAATATGCTTTTGCAAGACATTCTTTAATTTGATTATTTTCAGGATTTAATTCCTCTGCTTTTTTATAATAATAAATAGATTGTTCATAATCATATAATTCAAAATATGAATCTCCTGCCATAAGATAATATATGTAATCATCAGACTTTTTTTTAATTAATTCAAGTGCAATATGCAAGGCTTTTTTAAAATCTAACATTTCAAAATATATTGTATAAATACAAAATGGTATTGTAAGATCATCAGGGTACATTTTTTGTATATCATTATATATTTCAATAGCATTTTCCATATCTATTGACTTATAAGTTGATGCTATACTTAGCATTGCATTTTTATTATTTGGATTTATCTGTAAAACTTTATCAAACGTTTCCACAGCTTCATTAAAACGCAAAACTTTTTTATATAGAGTTCCCAGACGATATAATATTGATTCATCTTTTTTTAACTGAATAACTTTTTCCAGATACTTTATTTCGTTATTTATATCTTTTAATTGTTCATATAAAGAAGCAATATGCAATAATAAGTCAACATCTGAAGAATTAATTTTTAATCCAAATAGTGCATATTTTAATGATTCATTAATGTTATTCAAATATTTATAACACATTGAAATATTAAAAAAACATTGAAAATCATTTGGAACAAGCTCTATTAATTTTTTATAACAACTTATTGCTAAATCATAATTTCTTTCTTTTAAATATGAAAATGAAAGCAAATTCAATATATTTTTATTAACAGACTCAAAATCTTTTAAAAGGTTAATTACTTCTTTATAATGTTTTTGATAAAAATATATCTTAGCAATATTTATCTTTATATCATCTAATTTAGTTTTATTATATATGTCTTTAAATAGTTCAAGAGCAATATCATAATTTTTTAAAGAAACATTTAATTGTGCATATAAATTTTTAACATCTAAATCATCTGGATTAAAAGATAAAAGCTTTTCATAAATATCCATTGCCTCTTTAAATTTACCAGAAACATGCAAATTATAAGCAATGTCAACAAATTTTGAGTAATTTTTATCCATTACTTAATATTAATAGAGATGTATATTATGGGCAAGTTTTAAATAATTTCAGGCAACATTGATCTATCAATACCTACTTTATCTAAATAATCAAAAATAGGACCTTGCTTACCTTCTTGAATCCAACTAAAATCTTCAGCAAGAGAATCACTTACCATTTTTTGATACATATTTGGATTTTCAAAATAAATTTTCAAAGCATCTTTCATTGCATTGTAAAAACCTTCTGCGGTTAATGGTTTAGTTTTATCTGTTAGAATGCCATTCATTTTACCATTTCTATTAACAGTATCAACTATTCCTCCAACTGCACTACCAATAACAGGAGTACCAAGTGCAAATGCTTCTCCCTGAGTTAATCCACAAGGTTCAAAAATACTTGGAAGTAAAAAGAAGTCAGAGGATGCAGTTAATGCACTCATTGGTGCAAAACCGTGTGCAAATATAACTCTGTTTGAATCTTCTTTTGATAATTTTTTATTCTTTAAATCTTCTATATATTTTCGCTGGGTGCCATTTTCTCCATCTTGACCAGCAAGATAAAAAATTGGCTTGTTCTTTCCGGGAAAATCTTTTTCCCAATTATCCATAAGCAATTTTATTGCATCGGACATAATTCCTATCCCTTTTTGAGAAACTAAACGCCCAACAGAAGTAATTATTGGAGTTTTAGATAATTCTTCATCTGATAAAACAGGTATTTCAGTTCCATTTGCACCTTCTACAAATTCTAATTTACTTGATATCTGTCTTATTTTATCGACATTTGGATCGTAATTCGTTTTTTCGTTTTTATGGGAAAACGGCAACATAAATTGATTATAGAAATTAATTTTATTTTCTAATCTTGCAGACATTACTTCAGAAATATCAGATTCTTTTGTATATGTTTTTGGATGAATTCCAGTTTGTTGCTCTATTTGTTTTGCTTTTGCTTCAATTGATAAGTTATTAAAGTCATTACCATTAATAATACCAACAAGAGAACCTGCTTTTGCCTTTTGATTAAGTGCCCATCTTAACTCGCCTGATAACTCAGGGTGCTCATCAGATATAATTTCATTTGCATAATTTTGAGATACAGGGTGAAAATAATTACTCAAACACACTCCCATATTTAATAAGTTTGTATGGTTTGAATATGGATCTTGTTGATTCATTAATAAAACATTATCAAGATTTTTTAGTCCAGAATCTTGAGGATTAGTTTTTGATGCCTCAGTTTTTGCATTAGAAACAATATCATAACAATAATTATCAAACAGTGTATTTAGTATATTGGTAGTTGATTCTTTTCTTTGTGAATCATTATTATTATTTCTTGTTGAACCTTGATACATAGCATTATGACCAATTGTTATAATTGTCATGTCTGACAATTTTTTTGAAGCTTCATCTGATAATTCACCGTAGGCATTTTCCATTGGAGCCTTATATCTTGCTAATGCAGCAATTGGTGAAGCCTGCCAATCATTCAAAATTAATCCATCAGGAGATTTTATTGAATCAAAAACTTCTTTATCATATATAGTTAAATCTTTTACACTTTTTAAATCCTCTTTTGCTTTTGCAAATTCATATACAGCTTTTGAAAAAAGTGCAAACTTTTCAGGTTCTTCAGTTTTCTCACTTGTTTGATATATTGTGCCATTAAAATAGTTATCATTCTTTACAAAAACAAGCTGCATATCATTTCCATCTTGATCTACTGTTGTACTAACAAATATATCAACATTTTCTGTTTTAGATTTTCCACTTTGATATGCATCTAGCTTAAAAGATGCCACTTTTTGTAAATCAAATTCATGACCTTTATATGAATAAATAAATTTATCCCCTTCTTGTCTGAATGAAGCAGTTCCCTTTTGTTGATACATCGGAATAAATGTTGGTATATTTATTCCTAATTTTGTAACATTATTTTGTATTTCAACGGGAACTGAACCCAAACCACCTTCTTTTATTGGTGCAAATTCTGAAGTAACAGACCATAATGTTGGATTTTCGTTTGTAATTGGTTTAACAGCAGGTGAATCATATAAATATTTTTTTGAGTCAGTTTGAATTTTTTTTATTGCATGAGCATACTTTTGCGCGTTTTTATTTAAAGCATTTGAATTTGTTAATAATTGAACACCATTTATATCTTGGACATATTTTTTAGATAAACTATTACCACTTAAACCAACAGCTTCCTCGGCGGTTGATACAGCTTGAGAAGTTCTTGAATCAATTTCATTAAAACGTTCGGAAATCTTACCTGGAATATCTTTTTTTACATCATCAGATAAATCTCCAGCTTTATATGCTGTGCCTAAACCAGCAATTGCTAATAGTACAGACCAAATCTTTGCATTCTCTTTTTTAGCACTATTAGTTACATTTTGAATATTTTGGCTGGATAAAATACCTCTTTGTTCTGTAAGGGCTTGCATTTTAGCTAAATCAGCACCCAAATCCTTAATTTGACCTTTTAACTCACTTACTAAGTCTTTATTTAATGCGGAAACTTTTTTTGTTGTAACTTTTGTTGCTATTAAAGCAGTAACAGGAATTGCAGCTAATGAGATGGCAATAGGAGCAACAGTTTTAGCCGTTTTAGCAAGTTTTTCAATTTTCTCACACTGGTTATTGTTAATTCCAACACTAGCATTATTGTTATTATTAACCGGATTTGTCCTAAATTCAGAGAAAGCACTAATTTCCATAAAAACCCCTTCTAACACTACATTAATAAGGGTTCTAAAAGTGTAAAAATGCTATTTATGGACATATTGTAAACACATTGTTACATATATAGAAAGAAAATTTTGATAATTATAAGAAATATTTTATCGAATATTGTTTGTTTTTCCTTCTTTTTATCAAAAATAAAATTTATATCTATTAGTGAACTTTTTTCAATAATGTTATATCTTTTAATTAAATCTTCAATATGTGCCCATATTTGCCAATCTATATCTAAAAGATTCGCAATCTTTATAAAGTATTTTGCCAAATTAATAATTTCAAGCATAGTTTTTTTATCATCGAAATTTTTTCTTAACCAATGTAAATCTATGTTTAAAATTACACCTGAAACATTTGCTTTTTTTGATTTTATAATAAACTTCAAAATTTCTGTCTTTGAACTGTTAATGTGAGGAATTATTATAAATTTAGTTCTAACTGAATTAATTTTCGTTTCAGGATCAAGACTTTGAGTGTAAGAAGAAATATTTTTCCAAACATTTGACCATAAATTTTTCTTTTTAATATATTCAAATTTTCGTGAAGAACCAGCATCAATAGATGATATTACAGAAACAACACCCTTTTCAATTCCATCTTTTATACTTTGAGAAAAAACTGTCGAATTCGTATTTACATTTATATTTTTTACTCCATTATCAATTAATAATAAAAGAAGTTCATTAAAATGCTTATCTAAAGTTGCTTCACCACCTGCAATATCAATCTTTGTCTGAGGGGTTATTAAATGTTTTTCAATCATATCTTTTATAACTGGAATTAAATTATATTCTTTTGTATTATTTAAAACATTAATATCTTTATGATTAGAACAATATATACAATACAAATTGCACTTTACCCAAACATTCAACAATATATAGCGAAATTCTCTTCTTCTTTCAGGCCAGAGTGAATTTTTTATCCAAAGGCATTCTGAACAAGCAGGTAAAGAAGAACCATTTTTCATAAGTTCTATATGCTCTTCTCGTTTTCTAAAAAAAACATCCCAATCAATAAGTTCTCCATTATAATTTTCATATAAAACAGGTTGCCCACCATTTGGGGTTAACATACAACAATAGCCTATTTTATTTAAATGATTAAAAAATAATTCGCCTTCTATTGAGTGACAACTTCTATACTTATCCATAATTTCTATTAACTTATGTTTCAAATTACAAACATGACATTATTCATTATACAATATTAAAAAGATATATATAAAGTCAAAATTGGATTTATTATGAAATTAAAAGATACACAAGCATTAACATCATTTAAATATGGCTGGTTATTGAAAAGAATATTCCCATATATTAAACCTTTTTTAGGAAAAGTAATACTTGGTTTTCTTATTGCAATACCTGTAGGTTTACTAGATGGTGTTGTCTCTTTTGCATTAAAACCATATATGGATTATGTTATAGGAAAACAAAATTTAATAATTGGCTCAATGGAAATATCATATGAAATAATAGCTTATTGTATGCCATTTGCTATAATATTTTTCGCTGTTTTTCAAGGAGTATTAAGATATCTAAATTCATATCTTACAGATTGGACCAGTTTAAAAATAACTAATGCTGTAAAAAATGACCTTTTTGCACGATTAGTTTTTATGGATACATCCTTTTTTGATGAAAATTCATCCGGACTTATTATCAACAGATATCTAACAGACCCTGATTCTGCTTCAAAGGGTATAGTAGAACAAATTAAAACTTTTATTATTAGCCTATTTGGAGCAATGTCTTTAATAGTAGTAATGCTTTACAGTTCTTGGAAACTTGCTATTGTAGGTGTGCTTGTATTAACGATTGCATTTATTCCTGTATTTTTTATAAGAAAAAAAATCAAGTCTGTTTCAAACAAAAATACTGTTATTACTGGCGACATAATGACAACAATAAATGAAACATATTCAGGAAATAAAGTTGTAACTGCATACAACTTACAAGAAAGACAAAAAAAACTTTTTACTGAAGGAATAAATAAAAGCTTTGATGTTTCTATTTCTCTTACAAAAAGAGTGGGCTGGATGTCTCCTATTATGTATTTAATTGCTTCATTTGGCATAGCGTTTGTATTATTCTATGGAACAAAATTAATCTATTCAGGTCAAATGACAGCAGGATCTTTTGCATCGTTTGTAACATCTTTATTGCTATTATACAAACCAATAAAAACATTAGGTAATACAATGACCAGTATTCAAAATATATTTGTTGCAATGGGACGTGTATTTGAACTTTTCGACTATGTTCCCTTAATAAAAGATAAAGCAACTACTATTGAAATCCCTAATTTAGAAAATGGTATTACATTTGAAAATGTTTGCTTCGAATATACGGAAAATAAACCAATATTAAAAGATATTAATATACACGTAAAAAAAGGAGAAACAATTGCAATAGTTGGAAATTCAGGTGGAGGAAAATCAACATTTGTTAATTTAATTCCACGATTTTATGATGTAAAATCAGGCTCAATAAAATTTGATAATATTGATATAAGAAACTTCAAATTATCACAACTAAGAAATAACATATCGTTTGTTTTTCAAGATAATTTTTTGTTTACAGGTACAATAAGAGATAACATAATGCTTGCAAAACCTAATGCGACTCTAGATGAACTTAATATAGCTATAAGAACATCACACTTAGACGATGTAATTGAATCATTACCAGATGGATTAGATACAGTTCTTGGTGAAAGAGGACTTACTCTCTCCGGAGGACAAAGACAAAGAGTGGCAATAGCAAGAGCAATGATAAGAAATACACCAATTATTATTTTGGATGAAGCAACTTCAGCTTTAGACAATGAATCTGAAGCAATTGTACAAAAGGCATTAGATAATTTAATAAAAAATAAAACAGTTTTTGTAATAGCACACAGACTATCTACAATAAAAAATGCAGATAGAATAGCTGTAATTAATGATGGGGAATTAGTTGAACTTGGTACCCACAAAGAATTACTTGCCTTGGAGAATGGTCAATATAAGCACTTGTACGACATGCAATTCAAAAATTCAGAGGAAGTAACATTATGAAAAGAATTTTAATAACAGGAGGAGCTGGATTTATCGGTTCACACTTATCTGAAAGACTTCTAAATGATGGTAATGATATAATTTGTCTGGATAATTTTTTTACAGGTTCAAAAGATAATATAAGACATTTAATAGGAAATAACAGGTTTGAATTAGTAAGACACGATGTTGTAAATGAATATCTCGCAGAAGTTGACGAAATATATAATTTAGCATGCCCTGCTTCCCCAATACATTATCAATATAACCCGATAAAGACAATGAAAACATCTGTAATGGGTATTATAAATATGTTAGGACTTGCAAAGAGATGTAAAGCAAAAATACTGCAAGCAAGTACAAGTGAGGTTTATGGTGATCCAAAGATACACCCGCAGATTGAAGAATATTGGGGAAATGTTAATCCAATCGGAATTAGAAGTTGTTATGATGAAGGAAAACGTTGTGCAGAAACACTTATGATGGACTATCATAGACAAAATAAAGTAGATATTAGAATTGCAAGAATATTTAATACCTATGGTCCGAAAATGGCATTAAATGATGGTAGAGTCGTTTCAAACTTCATTGTTCAAGCACTAAGAAATAAACCTATTACTGTGTATGGAAATGGAGAACAAACAAGAGCCTTTTGCTATGTATCTGACCTAGTTGATGCACTTATTAGTTTGATGCAAAGTACATATAACAAACCGGTTAATATTGGTAATCCTGATGAACATACAATTCTAGAATTTGCAAAATTAATTATTGAACTAACAAATTCAAAATCAGAAATAATATTTATGCCCCTTCCATCAGATGATCCTGTACAACGTGAACCCAACATATCTCTTGCAAAAGAAAAATTAAAATGGGAACCCAAAGTTCAATTAAAAGATGGACTTCTTAAAACAATTGAATATTTTGATAAATTATTAATCAAAAACAAATAGAATTTAAACAATAACAATTTAAATAGCTTTTTATTTGCTAGAAGATTTTTATTTAGTATAATTTATATATGAATGAAAAATATAAAGAAGAAATTGAATATTTAATAAAAAAAATTGTTGATAATCCCAACGTAACCGATAATTATTTATCATTAGCAAATTTATATACCTTGGGAAATGATTATGAACTTGCAATAAATGTATATGAAAGTTTATTAAATATAGAACCTTGTAACTTTATTGCTATTACAAATCTTGGAAGTCTAAATTTCTATAGAAAAGACTATAATCAAGCTATAAATTTTTATTCAAGAGCTGTAAATTTAGGTATAGACAATTTTCTTGTCTACTACAATTTAGGTAATGCTTACGCAGAAATTGGTGAATTTAAACAAGCAATGTCGAATTATGTAAAAGCATTAAATATGGATAAAAATAATTACCAGGTATATACTGCTATTGGATTATTATATCAGGATCAAAATAATTATGAAGAAGCTTTAATTTATTTTGAAAAAGCTCTAAAATTAAAAGATAATATTCCTGAAAATTATCTTAATATAGCTTTTGTTTTAATGAAAATAGGACAGATTAATAAAGCTATTATTCTATTTGAAAAAACTCTTCAAATATCACCAAACAATAATTTGTATTTATTGTATTGTGCAAATGCATATTCATCTGCTAAAAATTATGTTAAAGCAAATGAATTATTTAAATCAGTTATAAAAAATAATCCCGATTTTTATCAAGCATATATTTGTTATGGTATTTCATTATATGAACAAGAAAATATAGATGAATCAATTAATATGTATAATAATGCAATATCAATAGCTCCTGATATTTCCAACGGATACTTATTATTAGCTAATTTATATTCTTCACAAAATAATTATGAAATAGCAGTTGATTTATACAAGAAAGTTATAGAAATTGAACCAACAAATGCTAATTCATATATGCTTTTGGGAAATACATATGTAATGATGAAAGATCTACGTTCTGCTATTTCTGAATATAAACAAGCAATTGATATTGATACGGAAAATGATGAATTGAAATTAATATACATAGAAACAATTCAAGAATATATCCAAAATAGAAATAATGAGGACTCACAAGATGCAGCATAAAATAAATATATCTCCAATCGAAAAAATTATTTCTATTTTTTCATATTTAACAATGGGTATTATCGGTCTTATATGGATTTTAGTTGCACATTTTGCCAAGAAAAAATTACGCTACTTCCTAATATATAATATTGTACAATCTATGATTATTTCAATATTTCTAGCCATTCTGAAACTTGTTCTTAATATTGTATTTTCAATTTTAGCAATAATTCCATTTATAAATATACTCGCAGCAAAAATAAATTATATTATTTCTGTAAGAATTTTAATTTTACCCATATTAAATTTATCCTTTAACATTATAGAAATAATAATTTATCTTCTACTTCTTTATATTATTATAGGTATTTTTATTGGTAAAATATTTTTTATTCCATATCTTACAAACTTTGTAAACAATATGCTTAAATCATATAATTAACCTTTTATAACATAAGAAATAATTCTTTTTACCGTTTTAACATTTCCATCATGTTTTATTGATTTTAATGTTTTAGAATGACTATCTGAATCAAGGGATTTAGTTTTATTTTGACTTTCCTCTAATTTTCCATAATAATCACATTTTTCTTTTAACTTTTTCAGATAATTAAAATCTAACTCTTTCGGTACTTTTCCTCCAAACCCCAGTTCTTCAATGGTAGGAAAAACATCACTTCTTTTAGAATAAGGTGGCAATGATCTTTGGGCTAAATACAAAGAATATGTATAATCTTCAAAAGCATCTTTTGTTTTGTCATTATAAAATGTTTTAAAATGAGTTTTAAAGGGTTTATACTTGGCTTGAATAGCATTTTTATCATCTTTGAGCTTATAACATAAATCTTCAACATCTTTTAATTGTTCAACATCTGTGCCAAGTATTTGAATTTCCCCTGTGTATCCATCAAAAATTCCATTATAACATGAAAAAATAGGGCTTGATAAATCAATATTTATATGTATACCGAGATATCCAGATTTAGACTTATTCCTAATCAATTTTGCATCAGCTGCTTTAGCCAAACTCTTTAGCTGATATTCTTTTGCATATGCATAATCAGAAATTTCTTTACCTGCCGGAAGTTTTTTAGGATCAGGTAAATTATTTTCTATTGACGTTATTTTCAATAGTCCATCATCAACTGCATTTCGTAATGCAGAAAGAACTAAACGCGTATATTCAGGATCTGATTCCTTCATTGTTATTCGAGCACCGACAATGTCGTTTGCATAATGCTTAACCCCTTTTATTGTAGTAGGATCAATATATGTTGAGCCTTCTATATGTTGAGATTTTGGAGTATCTTCAAACATATCAGTAATTTGATCAATAATTTGTTTAATTCTTTCGTCTGAATACTTTGATAAATCCAATATTTTATCATTTCCTAATTCTGACATAATCCTAGATAAATAATAAGAAACAAATTCATATGGAGGTACCTTGCTTGCAATATTCTTTTTAACTTCTTTTATTAAATCTTCTCTTGTTATTCCGTTACTAAAATCGAAATATTTCATAAGCTCATCAACAACTCTACTTGAAAATTCATCTGCTTCTGAATTATATACTTTTGAATACTTTGAAACAACTTTTTCTCTAATACTCGTAGATTTCTTTATTCTTGTTGTATATACAAGTACCGGAAAATCTTTTGGATTCGAATAAGAACTTTCTTGTGTCAAAGGCTTTAAATATTTATCCAAAACATTTTCTAAATAAAATCTTGCTGGTTCAGCATTTTGTTCAACCTGTCTACAAGTTCTTTCTGGAGGAGCATCAACCATACTTTCAGCAATTAATTTACCTCTTCCTGTAAAAGATACTGTATCTTTACTTAAAGGTGCTAAATTGGGATATTTTAATATATTCTGTCTATTCTTATTTACAGAATTAAAATTTAAAAAATTAACTTTATTTATATTTATATACATGGCTCAACAACAATCAAAAATACAAAATATAAAAAATTAACAAAAAAAATATAAATATTTACACAAGTTAAAATTATTTTACAACTTTTGTTAATCCATCCGGCTTATCTATATTACGATTTAACAATAAAGCTGTTTCAAAAGCAAGTAATTGTAAAATAATTAATGAAGAAAATAAAAAATCAATATCAATTGAAAAAGGAACATAAATAACACAATTTCGTCCGACATTAGGTATTGGAAACGCTGAAATAATAAGAGAATCTGTTTTATAATCATTATTAATTTTATTTAAAACATCTAAAGTAAATTGAATATTTATATTATTGACTATTGAAATAACTGCACATTTTTTATTTAAAATTGCAATATGTCCATGTAAAAACTCACCAGTAGGATATGCTGTTGTATTTATGTATGAAGTTTCCTTGATTTTTAAAGCACCTTCTTTTGCTAAAGGATAAAACATGCCAGATGCAAGAATCGCAATATTATCATAATCAGATAATATTTTAGAATAATGTTTTATTAAATCGCGTTTTGAAAGTGATTCATTTATATATTCAGGAACACATATCAAATTTTCAACAAAAGATTTAGATGGTAATTCTTTTTGTTGCATTACTTTTGCTGCTATCAAGAACAAACAATATAATTGTGCACTCATAGCTTTTGTTGAAGCAATTGATTTTTCAGTACCCGCATAAGTAAGAATTTTGTATTTTGTATCATTATATAATGATGAATTTTTAGTGTTTGTAACAGAAAGAGTTTTATCTGTTTTTATTTTTATTTTATTTAGTGATTTATTTGTGTCTGAAGTTTCTCCTGATTGAGATATAAAAATATATAAAGTAGAACTATCTACATCAAAATTTTCTGCAAGTGCAACCTCACTTGCATAATAGGACTGAGCTTCACAATGAACCTTTTCTCTAAGAAAATTTGCAGCTATTGTAGCGCTATGATATGAAGAACCACTTGCTATAAGTGCTATCTTTGAAATATTTTCAGGAAGCTCAATATTTATTGTATAATCTTTTCTTACATATCTACTTATTAAATCAAAAATAACATCGGACTGTTGTAATATTTCTTTTTCCATATTTGATTTTTTTACTGATAGAAAATGATTAACAAATTTTTTTAAAATATTCATACTTATCTCTTTGCTCAATATAATAAAAACAGAAACAACAAACTAATAAAATTTATTTTTATAGCCTCTCAATACATTTTTTGGAGAAATAAGACCAATATCAAACAATAATTTTGTTTGTGCTTTATTATATTCTATCATATTTTTAATTAAATTAATATTTGCTTTTACTTTCAAATTTTGAGATGATATTACATCAATAAAAGTTGCTTCACCAGCTTTCATATTTGCCAAAGATAAATCTAAACTAACATTTGCCGTTTCGACTTCAACTTTTGAAGCTTCTATTTTCTTAATAGCATTTAATGAGTCATAATATGAATTTAGTATATCTTCTTTTACTTTTCTCTTTAGGTTAATTAATTCTAACTTTTTCTGTTTAACAACAGCTGAATCTGCTTTAATTTGAGTAATTGTACCTAATAGCATGTTTTTTCCAAGTGAAGCTCTAACATCTAGAGTTATTCTGTTATTTGGATACATTCCTGCTCTTTTTGTTCCAACATATCCATTCTGGTATGACATTGTTATAGCTGGAATAATATCGGTATAGTTTGCACTTCTTTGTGCTCTATAAGCATTAATTTCAGCTTCTTTTGCTTTTATATCTTCTCTTGCTTCTAATGCAAAGTTATATAAATCCTCTATATCAATATTGGGATCAATAAGCTCTCTGCTGTCAACTTCTATTTCAAAAGGATATACCGCAGTTAATATGTCAATACCAAGAATATTTGCAAGATTTGCCTGAGCCAATCTTAATGAATTTATTGTTGTTGTATATTCAAGTTGAGCACCAGCAAACTCTGCTTGAGCTCTTTTTACATCATACAAAGTTCCTAAACCGGCATCGAAACGAGCTTGTGTATATTTTAATTGTTCTAGTCTATCATATAGGTTTACTTTTTGTACTTCCATTTCCATCTTCATTCCCAATACATCATAATAAGCTTGAACTGTATAAAGTAAAATTTCATCTTTTGTATATTCTAAAGAAGCAGTAGAAGATTTTAATAAATTTTTTGTCTGAGCTAAATAAAAGAAATATTTACCTTGGTTAATTGTCGACCATTCTACACCAAATATACTTTGAATAGGGACTTCATGAACCGTAGTTGCAACAATTCCTCCAACTAAAAAACTACCACCAAGATTACTTATATTAAAATCATAATATACATCTGGCAGCAATTGGAAATATGCATTTTTATTTATCCAAAATGATTCTAACTTATTTGCAGCACTAATTTGAATATCGTAGTTTTTATCTAACGCAATTTTTATACATTCTTCTAAATCTGTATAAACAAATGGAGACTTTAATTCGTCAGATATTTCTTTATCTAAAATCATTTGTTTTTCAATATCAGAGATAGAAGCTTCACCTTTTATAATTTGTGAAAATGACTTATAACTGGCATTTTCACTACATTTTGTATATGATTCTATATACTCTGCAACATTTGCATAAGCAGATATTTTAAAGAAAAATAAGAAAAATATTAAAAACAAAATCCTCATAAAAAGATTATGTTTCATATTTATAAAAAATTATCTTAGCCTACACTCTAATATGATAGAGCTATTTATTTTCCATTTTCTTAACTCTGACCTGTATATCTTCAATAAGTTTTCTATTTATAGCCAATAAATCAGATAAAACACCAAAAATGATTATTTGTATACCTGTAATAACAAGTATAGATGAAATAATTAGTGATTGAATATGACCATTACCATGATCTAAAAAATAAAGAAATAAAAATCTCGAAAGTAATATTAACCCGACAAAAGAAATAAAAGAACCTATTGTAGCAAAAAATCTAAATGGCCTATATATAATAAACATTCGTAAAATTGTAAAAGAATTTTTCTGAACATAAGTAAAAATATTTTTTACTAGCCTTGATTTTCTATAACAGGAATTAACTCTTATTGGAACAGATAATATATGTAACCCTTTTATTTTTGACTGAATAACAGTTTCAATTGTATAAGTATAATTATCAAAAACATTAATTGATAATGCAGCATCCCGAGAAAATGCTCTAAAACCACTTGGTGCATCATCTGTTGCTGTAGAACTCAATAATCTTACAACTTTCGAACCAAAGAATTGTAAAAATTTTTTAAATAATGAAAATTCTTTTATCTGACTGATTGGTCTTGCACCGATTACTATATCTGCTTTTTTTTCTATAATTGGTCTTACTAATTTTTCTATATCATCAGCACAATATTGATTATCTGCATCAGTGTTTACAATTATATCAGCACCTTCAGCAATTGCTTTTTGAATTCCAGCAACAAATGTTTTTGCAAGACCTTTATGATGAGTTGACGTTACAATATGATTTACACCGTATGATTTCGCAATTTCAATAGTTCTATCAGTACTACCATCATCGGATATTAATACTTCTATAATATCGATTCCTTCAATATGCTTTGGCAATTGAGACAATGTAACAGGCAATGCTACTTCTTCATTATAACAAGGTATTTGAATTATTAATTTCATACTCACCAAACAAATATATGATAAAATTATTTTGTTAGTATACATGAAACAAAAAATATAAATGAAAAACAATACTTTTTTTAAACTATTTATTGTTATTTTAATTGCATTTCTTTTCAGATTATGGTTTATAGATAAGCCTGAAGGTCTATGGAATGATGAATATGTCAGCTGGTTTATAGCATCAAAAAAAGATTTTTCTGATTTCCTTACTGAAATGTTCAGAAATTGTCATGCTCCACTATATTATATTTATTTAAAATTATGGATGTTTTTATTTAAAGACTCTGATATTTCGTTAAGAATTTCATCAGTAATTCCTTCTCTATTGACTGTTATTACTATGTTTTTTGTTGGGAAAGAGACAAAAAATAAAAAATTAGGCCTATTATGCTCATTTCTAACTGCAATTAGCTCTTTTAACATATATTTTGCACAAGAAGTAAGATTGTATAGTTTACTTATGCTTTTTTGCTCATTATCTTTAATATTTTTTATTAAACTTGAAAAAATGCAAAGTGCAAAGAACTACATTTTATATTTTTCAACAAATGCACTAATTTGTGCAACACACACATTAGGAATTATATTCTCATTCTTTAATATATTAACTTTATTTATACTTTTATATAAAGAAAATAAAATTTTTAAAGAGAAAACACAAAATATTATTGAAATATTAAAGTATATTTTTCCTTTTTTACTTGTTGTTATACTAATTTCACCTTTTTTAATTACCGTTGCATTTTCAAATTCTTTATCACAATTTTGGTCTAATTTTTCAATTTCAAAGATACTATTTTGTTTTATAGATTATTTTTCACCTATTCAAACAAATATTGTTAATGCACCTGATACAATTTGGGCTTATATTTCACAATATGGAAAATTAAATTATATATTTATATTATTCGCAATATTACCTTCAATTATTGGTATAATAGGAATTTATAGAGGACTAAAAGAACGAAATACAACAATAAATTATTACTTTATTTCTGCTTTATTGTTTTTTATATCATTAATAACGCTTTCAATATTCGGTAAAATAATACTTATAACAAAATATTGTTGTGAAATTTACCCTATATTGATTCTTGTTTTTGCTTTAGGATTAATTTCTATTCAAAAAGAATTTATCAAAAAATTTATAATTATTATTTTTGTTTTTTTAAATATCTTTTATTTAATAACATCAACAGATTCAGCACCACAAAGGACAAGAAGCGAAGGACATCTTGCTGTTGTTACTTTACTTGAGAACTCTCGTCTTAAACATAATGACATTGTTTTATTAACATACTATGATAAAGATAAGTTTGAACGATACTTAAATAAAAATAATAATTATAATTTTTATTCAATTAATAAATTTAATTTTAATTATTTCATGTTTAATAATCCCAACTATTATGAAACAATTCATCAAGGCAAAAATATATATAGAAACTATTTCAAAGAATTTCCAAATAATATAATATTAAAGTATGTTCAAGATAATTTTAATTCTAAAATGCAAAAAGGCGATAGAATAGGAATTATCTTTTTGAATACAGTATCATTTCTATCAAATGATAAAATTCAAAGAATAGTTAATGATAATAAACAATATGAAAGAACACCATTTATATTTCTTTCGTTTTCTGCACTTAAAAATAGTCTTTTATATTCTTTTAAAGATAATTATAAACTTGATAGTATAACACAAGCCGGAGATTGGACTTTGTTTGTATTTGTAAAAATATAAAATAAATATCTTTTTAATCTTAACTAGGAATATCACCAATTATACTCAACATTGATTTTAAATATTGTTTTAAAGCATTTGGATACTTTTCTTTATCACAAGATTTAACATATTCTTTCGCATCATTTCTTGCCATTTCAAGAATGTATAAATCTTTTGTTAAGTCAGCAAGATGAAGTTCAACCAAACCGCTCTGTCTTATACCTAAGAATTCTCCGGGACCTCTAATTTCTAGATCTTTTTCAGCAATAACAAAACCATCATTTGTCTGCACCAAAACATTAAGACGATTAACAGTATCCTCATTCTTTGTTGAAGAGACCAAAATACAATAAGATTGAAGACTATTTCTACCAACCCTGCCTCTTAATTGATGAAGTTGAGATAAACCAAATCTCTCTGCATTTTCAATCATAATGACAGTTGCATTAGGAACATCAACACCAACTTCTACAACGGTTGTACAAACCAAAATATCAAAAATCTTATTTTTGAAATCAGACATTACTTTATCTTTTTCTTCTGTTTTCATTTTTCCATGTAAAAGTCCAATCTTTAAATCAGAAAAAACACCTTTTTGAAGATTTTCTGCCTCTTTTGTAGCCGCTTTTGCTGATAATGTTTCTGATTCTTCAATTAATGGAAAAACAATATATGCTTGATGTCCTTTACTAATTTCTTCACGAATTAGTTCATATGCTTTTTTTCTCTGAGAAGCTGTTAGCAATGCAGTTTTTATTGGTTTTCTTCCTTTTGGCAGTTCATCTATAATTGTTAAATCCAAATCACCATGTACAGTAAGTGCTAATGTTCTAGGAATTGGAGTGGCTGTCATTGTAAGCATTTGCGGAATTTCTGCTTTGTTTTTTAATATATTTCTTTGCTTAACACCAAATCGATGTTGCTCATCTATTACTATTGCTCCTAAGTGATTAAATTCTACGTTGTCTTGAATCAAAGAATGAGTACCAACTGCAATATTAATTTGTCCGTTTCTCAAATCTCTTTCAAGTTTTTCTCTTTGCTTCTTTGTATTAGAAGAAGTAAACAAGCCAATATTTATGCCAAATGGTGTTAACCATTTTATAAAATTGTTAAAATGTTGCTGTGCTAATATTTCAGTTGGTGCCATTATAGCTGTCTGAAAGCCGTTTTCAATTGCAGCTAAAAGCATGATGCAAGCTACCACTGTTTTTCCGCTTCCTACATCTCCTTGTAATAATCTTTGCATAGGTTTATCTGTATTTATATCATTTAAAATTTCATTCACTGCTCTTTTCTGTGCATCCGTTAATTCAAAAGGTAAACTTTTTATAAACTTATGAACTAAACCATCATCTTTAACATTTAAAGCAACTGTTTTATATGATTTTGATGTAAAATCTCTTAATGAGAGCATCTTTAATTGCAATAAGAACAATTCTTCATATACAAGAGTAAACCTTGCAATCTCTAACTGAGAATTATCCGGAGGGAAATGAATTACCTCAATTGCTTTTTTTCTATCATACATCGAGTATTTTTTTATTAATTCATCAGGTACAAGATTTTCTATACATGACTTATACTCAATAATTGCGTTATAAATAGATTTCCGTAGTGCTTTGATATTAAGATTTTCTACCAACGGATACACAGGAACAATTCTAGCTAAATTTAGATTTTCATTTTCAACAATATTCTCACCTAATACTTGAAATTGAGGCTTATCAATTGTCATTTTTGATGAAAATTTATCAAATTTAGCAATACCTGACACAATTATAGATGCACTTTTAGGGAACTGAGACTTGTACCTTTCTATAGAAAATTTATTAATTTTTGAATAAAAGAAATTTAAATCTAATGTTCCAGATTCATCACTCACAGTAACTTTAATTATAGTTAAATTTTTCTTCGTCGTATAAGTTTTTAAAGCTGATATTTTTCCATAAATTGTAACACTTTGATTTTCTCTTAAATTTTTTATTAAACAGCGAGAAGAATAATCTATATATTTTTTGGGGAAATAACTAATTAAATCATATATAGAGAATATACCAAGCTTGTTTAACAAATAGCCAAACCTGGGACCAACCCCTTTCAACGTTATAACATCTGCATCAAATATTGATTTTGAATTCTCTTGTAATTTTTCTTCCTCAGATTTATCTGTAGATAATTCTTTTTTTAATAATGATATAAATCTATTAATAGTTTTTTTTCGTTGAAAAATATTTTCTTGTGGATAAAATTCAAAAGATTCAATTATTGGAAGCCACTTTGGATTTTTCCCAGAAAACTTATAAATTAATTTTATCTGTTTTAACATAAAACCAGAAAAGGCAATTTCCTTGCCCATAATGTTTATGAATTTATATTTTTCCTCAACCTCAATAGCTCGTTTAATTTGATTTATATCTATATTTGCAAGATAATTTTTAGTCATTATTTTATACTCAGAACTTCATATATATCTATAGGTTTTGACTTGCCTTTTATGTTTACTTGACTTAATTTTACAACTTCAACATAATCTTTAACAAATTCATATGTATATTCACTGATTAAAAATTGTGTTTTTAAAATTTGATTGTATGATTCAATACGATAAGCTAAGTTAACATTATCTCCAATAACGGTATATTCAAGTCTTTCTTCTGTACCAATATTACCGGCAAAAACATCACCGGTATTAATACCAATACCAACATTTATTATTGGTTTTCCTTCTCTAATAAATTTTTCTCTCAATATCTTAACTGCCTCAATTATCTCTATACCACATCTAATTGCGTTCATAGCGTGCATAGAATTTTTTATAGGTTCGCCAAATACAGCCAACAAACCATCACCCATATATTTATTTACAATGCCGTGATATTTTCCAACGACAGGTTCAATAGTTGAAAAATATTCATTTAAAATTGAAGATACATCTTGTGGCGATAATTTCTCAGAAATCTGAGTAAAGTTTCTAATATCAACAAATAAAACAGTAACAGTTGAACGAACACCACCAAGTTTTAGTTTGTCAATGTCTGACATTACTTTTTTCATTACATCTTTTGATACATATTTTCCCATTGCATGCTTTAATATTTCAGTAGTTTTATCGGTAGTAACTATAGAATATGCATTTTTTAAAATTGCAACAGTATACATTGTAATAATAGGCGTAATTGGAGGTACATAAAGATTCAGATAATATTCATACAAATAGTAAAATAAATATATTCCTGAAAGTAATGTAGTAAACAATAAATTGTTTCTAAAATTTCTAAAACCTCTTACAATGAAGAAAGAAAATATCAGAGTTATTAAAAGCGTATAATCATTTTTATTTATCGACTTAAAAGAATTATCAAGCATATTATTAATCATTGTTGCATGAACATCAATATCCGCTTGTTTCTTTAAAATTTGTGTTTCACTTAATTGATCCCAAACATTTTTATCTGCATTTAAACCAATTACAACAATTTTATCTTTAAATTCAGTCAAAGGAATTTTAGAGTTTTTTCCATTTTTTAAATTATAATATGATATCAAAATATCATCAGCAGAAAACTTTTTGTATGAATAATATAAACTTTTGGGTTTATACCAATTTATATGTGAAAAAAAACCATATATATTATTGCCTATATAATCTTTCTTTTTGGTGTAATATATTGGCATTTTTAGTGTATGGCAGTTATCATCTGTACATAAATAATCATCATATAAAATAAATTTATCAATCCCCATATACATTGCATATGCACTAAGAGCTATTGACGGCAAATAATTACCATTAAAATATACAACAGGCATGTAATTTCTTACTATTTCATCTTTATCTTCAGTGATAATAGATGAAGCAAGAAATTTTGTATTTAATAAAAAATCCTTAGGTAGATGAATTACAGCTTTATATGAAGGTATAATTTTTTTTGTTGTTTTATCAATAATTTTTACATTTGACTTATTTTGAAATATAGAAAGATATTCTTGAGGTAGAACATCACCGGCAACATTTGAATTAAGTAAAATATAACTATTTATAAGGCTATTTTGTCCTTTTAAACTTTTAAAAAATATATTATCAGCATTTGGTCTATACGTATCTGGAAATACAACAAGATTTTGAAATATTATTGCTTTGGCACCAGCATTTTTTTCAAGAAAATAAAACATATCAGAAAAAAGATCTTTGCTCCAAGGCCAAGGAATTCTTTTTAAAGATTTATTATCAATTACAATTAATACGATATCATTTGATGACTGTTTGTTCTGGACATTTACTAAAATTTTAGTAAATGTATCATTTATCTTGTTATCTAAAAAGGTTGATGACAATATATAAACACCAACAGAAATAATAAAAAATATTAAAATAATTAAAAATTTAGATGTAAAATTTTTGTTCATAGAATAATTTTAGCTTAATAGATATAATTTGCAAAAAATTAACTATTAGTAACGAATACTCAAAATATGCTAACATTTAGCTTAAGGTATTTATATATGAAAAAATTAATTAATAATTACAATTTTACAGATATACTACTAACAACATTTTTATCTCTTGTTTTGACAATAATTACTTATTTTTTATTATGTAATGTTTATCCTTATTCATCATTAAATGATTTTTATGTTGGTCCTTCAATTTATTCCGGATACAATAAGAATTTTGATATATATATTTATTTTATTTATTTATTGTTTTTCTTTATTTTTATAAATTTAATATTATTTATTAAACAAAAAATAAAAATAAATAGAAAAAATAAAGAAGTCAACGAAAATAAAACTAATGAAAAAAACACACATTCTACAATAAATAAAATTAAATATTTTTTATTAAAATATCAGTTAATAGGTGTTTTGGGCTTTATTTTTTTACACCCTTTTAATAAAGAAATTTATCCTATCTTAATATTAATTATAGCATTTCTAATTCTAATTTCTGTATATGATGTATTGAAGATTTCCCAAAAAGAAAATAACCCAAAATTTTCAGTATTAATAATAACTTCAATTATTTTTGCAATACTAGTCAACACGTACAATGTCTCGTATGTTCCAACTGATGATCATCATTTTGGGGAAAAATTTGCAACATTTTTCCTTCATAACAACTTTAATATGGAATATTATAAAGACATAATGCTCGTCCATGGATATATAGATGTAATTCCCAGTTGGATTGGATGTTATATTTTTAGAGAAAATAATGTCTACGGTTATTGTTTGGGGGAAATTTTATTCAGAAATTTATTATTAATTGCAACAATATTATCCGGATTAGTTATTTTTAAAAAAAATAAACTATTTATAGCACCATTATTATTTTTCAATGCAAACAATATTACCGTATTTTACGCAACTACAATTTTGTTACTAATACAGGATAATATTCTAAAAAGAAGATATATATGGTTATGCATATTCAGTATAATATCTTTTTTATTCTGTATGACGTGGACAACAATTGGAACTTTCTGGCTTATTTCAAGTATTCCAATAATAATTTATCAAGTCCTTAAAATACAAGAAAATGAAGATGAAAAAAAATTAATAAAAATAATTATGTCACTTTTACCATTAGTTTTATTATTAATTTGTTCACATTCATCAATAATTGAATACATAAAAGAAGCCCCAGAATATATAAAAGGTAACTTTTGGGCATTTGGTAATTCATATGGAGAATTTACATTATATATTTCACGATTATTGGTATATACATATAAACTTTTTGCTTTAATTTTTCTCCCTATTCTATTATTAGAATTAATCAAACAAATAAAAAACAAAGGAAATATTAATTCTATTTTATTTCTACTATTTACAATTATTTTACCAATAATATCATTAAGTTATACTTTAGGAAGAACTGATTTTGGATGTTTTTATAGAATAGAATTTATTTCACAAGCATACTTACTTGTTTTCCTACCATATTTTCTATATAAGTTTTCATCAAAAAAGTAT